>NZVX01000005.1 GCA_002698265.1 Chloroflexota bacterium
ATCATATGATTGACTGAACCCTCAGGAAATGCCCCGGTGTCGTCGGCTTCGCCAGCTGTAACACCGGTCAAGATCTCCAGACCTTCGTCAATGGTCTTCACTGCGTAAACGTGGAATTTTCCTTCTCTGATGGCCTCAACCACATCGTCTCTCAACATCAGGTTCTTGACGTTCTGGTGGGGAATCATTACTCCCTGAGTGCCCGTAAGCCCGTCTCCTGTGCGGCAGACATCGAACATCCCTTCGACCTTTTGATTGACGCCACCGATGGGTTGTATCTCGCCCTTTTGGTTGACCGAGCCTGTGACGGCGATGTCTTGCCGAATCGGCAGCCCCGATAGGCTAGAGGAGATGGCGTAGACTTCCGTGGACGAGGCGCTGTCTCCGTCCACCCCGTCGTAGGACTGCTCAAAACAGATGCTGGCCGACAATGTCAGGGGCCGGTCCTTCCCGAATTTCGCGCCCAGGTAGCCACTGAGGATCAAGATACCCTTGTCGTGGGTACGGCCGCTCATCGACGCCTCCCGTTCTATGTTGATGAAGCCTTCCCGGCCGGCAAAAGTCTCGGCCGTGATCCGCGATGGTCGGCCGAAGCTGAAGTCGCCCAGGTCGTAGACGGCCAGCCCGTTAATCTGCCCCACCTTTTCTCCGGTGACATCCAGCAGCAGCGAGCCGTCGGATATCATCTCCTGGATGCGCTCTTCCACCAGGTTCAACCGGTAGATCTTCTGATTGATTGCCTGTTGAACATGGTGGTCTTGAACCGTTCTAGCATCGTCCTTGCATGCCCAGTAATCGGCCTCGATGAGCAGGTCTTTGATTTGTCCGAACCTGGTGGACAACTTGGTCTGGTCCGAGACTTGGCGGGCGCCGAATTCCAAGACCCGGGCGGCTCCTCCAGTCTCGAACGCCAGCAGGTTTTCTTCTTCGCAAGTACGGCAGATGAAGGCGCAGTAGGCCATCATGTTCTCTTCGTTCAGTTCCACGCGGTAATCGAACTCCGCTTTGACCTTGAAGAGGTCCCAGAAATCCTCATTGTCGTTGGCGGTTAATAGCCGGTAGGTACTCTCATCTCCGGTGACAATCACTTTCAGGTCCAGGGGAACCGGTTCCGGCCGGAGTCCTTGAGGTATGAAAAGGCCGGTCTGCTCTGCTGGGTCCTCCAGGCGGACTTCCTGGTTGCGGATGGCCCTTTTCAGACCTTCCCAGGCCCCGGGCGCTAGCAAAACGTCGCGGGCATTCAAGACCAGGTAACCGCCGTTGGCCAAGTGGACCGCGCCGGGTTTAAGCATGCCGTGATCGCTGACGTAAGTCCCCATGACAGCACGGCGCTCGATACGCCCAAACAGATTTCCCCAGTTGGGATTAGGCTCGATGATGATCGGCAATTTCTGAACCGCGCTGTTGTCCACCAGCACGTTCAATTCAAAGGGCAAGAAGGGGTTTATCGCCAAGGACCCTCCCCCTGCCGCGGGGCCGGAAGGCAACCCGGACGTCATCGGCTTGGGGCGATCCGTCTCTTTGAAGTAGTTGATATTGTTCAGAACATATTCGCCCAGGTGAGACAAGAAATGTTGCATCTCCGGTATGTCCTGCGAAAGGGCGTGCATCTCGAAAAAGACCTGGTCAACGAGTCGATTGACGGCGCTGCGCTCCAGTTCCTCAAGCCGTTCGGCCGATGCTTTCTCCAGTTCCCGAATCTTGGACATTGTGTCTTGGGTCTGCTGCATCAACTGGGACCGGACCTCATCAATCGCCGCTTTAGGTTCGGCCTCCAACGCCTGATACTCCTCCGGCGTCATGGGACGGTCTTCCATCATGGGGAATATCGAGATTCCATTTGGAGTAAGTTGAACGGCGAAATTCACCTCCTGGCCAGCCTGGTCCAGACCGCTCATCAATTCCTGGGTGGCCTTGCGGTCGGACTCCTCATGGGTGCGGAGCTGGTGTTCGAACGTCTCGTTGCCCAGCACCTTGGGAATCTCTGCTTGAAAAGTCCGTAGCGCCAAGGAGATCTGCTGACGATAGACCTTGCCGCTGCCGCAGGGAAGGCGAATTATGTTTGGCCGGTCCGGGTCTTCGAAGTTGTAGACGTACGTCCAGTCACTGATGGGCCGCCGTTTCTCCTGCCGGTCCAGATCGTCAACGATACCTTGGAGGTGCGTTTGGATGGCGCTGGTTTTCCCAGTGCCGGTGAGGCCGGTCACGAAAAGGTTATACCCCGGCTTGTCTACCTCTAGACCGAAGCGGATCGCTTCTTGGGCCCGGTCTTGCCCGATGAAATGGTCAAGGGGGGCTAGTTCGTCGGTACACTGGAAAGCGAAGGATTCCAAGTCCCGTTTCCAGGTGGTCTTGTCCCAGGCCACCCGAAATCGTTCCATCAAATCTTCATTTTTTGCGCCGATAGGGCTGATCCTGCTCCTAGTCATTGTATCCTCCGGTGGACTCCGGTGAGTTGGCTCGCGTGTCCATCGCTTTGCTGAACAACATTATACATTTTGGACTATGCGAGGCTTGGAATGGACTCGGCGCCGGCATTACGGACGACTGGCTCCGATTACCGGTGCTGGTCCGGCTTTCCGGTCTTTGTTAAATCAGATTGTTTTTATGTCCACCTAGGTTCAACATTTGTTGTATTGACGCAAATCTGGACATAACATCTCTTATCTCTAGGCACGAATCACGCGTGATTCGGGTTGACACGCAAATTGCGCTAGGTCTACAATTTTGCCAGAGCAACGGACGAATTTCGGAGGCCACTAACTGCATGCTCGAGATGACCGTAGATAGCATCCGGGTCAGCCCACAGAATTACCAGCGCGTCGTGATTCTCAAAGAGAAAGCATCAGACAGGTATTTACCTATCTGGATTGGCCCGGCGGAAGCCGATGCCATCGCGGTTAAGCTCCAGGACCTAAGTGTGCCCCGGCCTCTGACCCACGACCTCTTGGGGACGATCATCGACTCTCTTGGCGGCACCATCGACCACATCTTGGTGAACGATCTTGAGAATGACACATTCTTCGCCAAGATCACCATCCAGACTAATGGCGAGTCCAAAGAGATCGATTGCCGGCCCAGCGATGCCGTGGCCTTGGCGGTGAGGGCCAAGGTGCCGATCTACGCTAACGAAGAGGTCATGGACAAGGCGGGAATCCATTTGGATAAGGAGACCGGCAAGCCTCTGGGACAGGATACCGCCAGCAGCGATTCCCCGTCGGAGGCCCCCAAAGAAGTGAAGCCGGAAGAACTGAAGAGCATGTCCGCTTTCACTGATTTCATCGACTCCCTCGACCTTGAGGACTTTGGCAAGCAATCTGGCGCCCGTTGACCGCTGGGAGAATACGTCGAGCAACTGACAGCCTTGTCGCTAGTTCGGCAGGGCTGTTTTGTGTAATATGGGCCAACGAATTTCGTAATCTCAAGCCTAATTGACTTTTATAATACCCGGTGATAACATCCGAATCGCTCTGGCGGAGACATGAATCTGATGGTCTTGGCCTTACGCCTGACCGGGCTCGGATGGTACATCGCCATCTGCATAGTCATTGGTGTCGTAGGGGGCCTAGGTCTAGATAAGTTAACGGGTACCGTTCCCTTATTCACACTCTTGGGCACGGTACTTGGCAGCATTGTCGCGTTTTGGGGACTCTATAAAATGGTCCAACCGATCCTCTACGGAATGAAATCCGGAGAATCCACCGGCGATAAGCGAGGAGAACACTAGTGCCGACTGGCGCCTTGGCCAAAAAATTACTCCTATTCACAGGAGTAGGTCTGGTTGTATTGCTGCTGGTTGGTTTCATTTTCGGGGCTGTTGGTTCCGCCATGTTAGGTACCGACCAATTCTTGGACAAGCCGGAGATTCACCTTCCCCCACAGCCGATCTTCCCCGCGGACGTTCGCGACGAACACCTTGGACTGTTGCAAATTGACGGTGAGCACCACGGTGAAGACGCGGAAGCGCACTTCACACCCCTCGGCGCTACCGAGATCGCGGTAACCAACACACTCCTATCCTCTTGGTTCACCACTGTCGTTCTGATTCTTATCTTCGTGACGGCCGCACGCCGCCGCTCCGTTATTCCAGGACGATTCCAGGGGTTTGTTGAGACGATGATCGAGGGCGTCTTAGGGTTCGCCAGCAGCGTACTGGGACCCGAGATGGCCCGGAAGACTTTCCCCGTAGTGGCAACGATTTTCTTCTTCGTGCTGTTCAACGCCTGGTTAGCGTTGCTTCCTTTCTACCAATTTCTGGGCTTCACCCAAGATGGCGAGATCAAAGCCCATTTCCTCCGTTCTGCAGGCACAGACATAAACATGCCTCTGGCTCTGGCCTTGATCTCATTTGTTTTCGTCGAGTATTGGGGGTTCCGGGCCCGTGGTTTTAGTTACCTGAAGAAATTCTTTCAGTTAGGCAAGATATTCCGGGGCAAGCCCTCGGGTCTGATCGACGCCTTCGTGGGATTCTTGGAATTGACCAGCGAACTCGTCCGCGTGGTCAGCTTCACTTTCCGGCTCTTCGGCAACATGACTGCCGGCGAGATTCTGGTGGTGATGATCACCTTCTTGGTGCCGTTCGTCGCCACCCAATTCGTCTTCGGACTGGAGTTACTGGTGGGCCTGATTCAAGCGGTGATCTTCGCCGGGTTGACTCTTGTGTTTCTGTCGGTGGCCACCAGCCACGAAGAGCATTAGACCTATAAAAATTACACTAGAAAATAGCCTAATCATCCGGACCGCCAATGCGCGGCCGGAATTCGTGCAATCGACATTAAAGAGGTCAGGAGGAGAACAGTAATGGACTTGGTTCTGTTGCAAGCAGCTGATGAGGCACTGAAATTCAGCGAACTAGGCAAATTCATCGGGGCTGGTATTGCCATCGGTCTCGGTGTGATCGGCCCAGGAATCGGCATCGGGATCCTGGGATCAGGAGCCATGGGCGCCATCGGCAGGAACCCCGAAGCCGCGGGCGCAATCACGACAAACATGATCTTGGCCATCGCGTTCGCAGAGGCGTTGGGCATCTACGCGCTGATCACGGCCGTGATCTTACTATTTGTGGTCTAGCATGGTACTGCTAGGAGTAACCGAGCTAGGGGTAAATCTACCTAGCTTAGTCGCATACTTAGTCAACTTCATCCTCCTACTGGGCATCCTTGGCGTCTTCGCCTACAAGCCCCTGATGCGGATGCTGGATGAGCGGACGGAGCGGATCCGGGAGAGCCTTGAAGCGGCCGACCTGGCACGGCAGGAAGCTGCCAATGCCCAGGAGGCTATTCAGGAGCAGATAACCGAGGCCCGGCGTGAAGGTCAACGCATCATGGACCAAACACGGGAAGCGGCGGAACGGTTCCGGACCGAGGAGATGGAAAAGGCACGCCAGGAGGCCGAGGCCTTCGTGGAACGGGCCAGAGCGGACATCCAACGGGAGCGGGACACCGCCCTCCAAGAGGTTCGGGCCAGTTTCGGCGACCTAGCCATCACCGCGGCTGAACGTGTCATCCGAAGTTCTCTGGACCGTACGGCCCATGAGAGCCTTATCGCTCAGGTACTGGAAGAAGGCGAATCCCTGAGAAGGGGCTAAGGGAGACCGTGGCCCAACAACTCTCAGGAATACGTTACGCACAAGCCATTTTCGATCTGGCGCTGGAGAACAACCAGGTAGAACAGTGGGGCGAGGACTTGGCAGTGGTGGCAGAGGTGTTTGAGGACGCCGATTTCGCCGCCCTCATGAAACACGCCGATATGCCTGCTGCAGACAAACTGGCGGCCACAGCATCTGTCTTGGCCGGAGTTAACCCTTTGGTCCGGAACTTGGTTGACCTTTTGATTTCCAAAAACTCGGTGGACGCCATAGCCGGCGTATATTCCAGTTACACGGAATTACTGGACAGTCATCTGGGGCGGCAACGGGTAGAGATCACCACCGCCGTGCCACTGGAAAGCGCCGAGACTGAGCGCATTAGTAGCTTTGTTACCGGGTTGGTCCGCCGCGAAGTCGTGTTGACCACCAAGGTCGATGAATCGATCCTCGGTGGCTTGGTGATTCAGATTGGCGACCGACTGCTGGACGGCAGCACCAAAGCCCGGTTGGACGGGCTACGAAACCGCTTGCACACGGAGATTGCCGCCTCGGCGTAGCAGTCCCGATTTAATCGTTAGTCAATAAGGAGAACCTCTGATGGCGACCAGAGGACAGGACATAGTCTCACTGATAAAGCGTCAGATCGAAGAATTTGGCGGAGACCTGACACTAGTGGATGTGGGCACGGTCGTCCAGGTGGGCGACGGTGTTGCCAGCATCCAAGGCCTTCAGGGCGTCCGTTCCAACGAGTTGTTGGACTTCGGGAACGACGTGCTGGGTCTGGCCCTGAACTTGGAATCAGACATCGTGGGAGCGGCCATCTTGGGCGACCCCAACGCTGTCAAAGAAGGCCAACGGGTACAGTCCACCGGCAGGATCATCGAGGTCCCCGTGGGCGACGCTCTGATCGGCCGTGTGGTCGACCCCTTGGGCCGACCCCTGGACGGGAATGGTGCTGTGGAGACCTCGGGCACCAGGTCAGTTGAGAAAGTGGCCCCAAACGTGGTGGCGCGCCAGTCGGTCGACCAGCCGGTGCAGACCGGCATCAAAGCCGTCGACTCGATGATTCCCATCGGCCGCGGCCAGCGGGAATTAATCATCGGTGACCGCTCCACCGGCAAGACCGCCATCGCTCTGGACACCATCATCAATCAGAAGGGCGGAGACCTGATCTGCATCTACGTGGCCATCGGCCAGAAGCAGGGTAAAGTCGCCCAGGTCGTGGGGTCCCTGGAAGCGGCCGGCGCTATGGAACACACGATCGTCGTCACCGCCGGAGCGTCCGACTCAGCTCCTCTGCAATACATCGCACCCTATGCCGGTTGCGCCATGGCCGAAGAGTTCATGGACCAAGGCAAAGACGTCCTAATCGTATATGACGACCTGACCAAACACGCCTGGGCTTACCGCCAGATGTCGCTATTGCTGCGCCGCCCGGCCGGTCGCGAGGCCTATCCCGGAGACATATTCTACCTACATAGCCGCTTGTTGGAGCGGTCCGCCCGGCTTGATGAAGCCAACGGCGGCGGCTCAATCACCGCTCTGCCGATAATCGAGACCCAAGCCGGCGACGTTTCGGCGTACATCCCGACCAACGTTATCTCCATAACCGACGGCCAGATCTACTTGGAGCCAGAGTTGTTCAACTCCGGCATCCGACCAGCGGTAAACGTCGGGCTGTCCGTGTCCCGCGTGGGCGGCGCGGCCCAGACCAGGGCCATCCGCAAGGTTGCCGGTCAGCTTCGGCTGGCCTTGGCGCAATACCGGGAACTGGCCACCTTCGCTCAGTTCGGCACGGCCGACCTTGACGCCGCCACCAGGGCCCAGTTAGCGCGGGGCCAATTGGCCACCGAGGTGCTCAAACAGGCGCAGTATGTGCCGCTATCGTTGGCCAACGAAGTAGTTGTCCTGTTCGCGGTTAACGAAGGCCTGATGGAAGACGTGGAGATTGAGAAAGTCGGCGCATTCGAGGAACAGCTCCTGCGTTACGTCGCTGGCAACCACCCCGACATCCTGACCGCCATCGACGACTCCAAAGACATCTCCGATGAGGTGTCGGCCAACCTGACCAAGGCGATCAACGATTTCAAGCCGACTTTTACCGGCTAGATAGATTTGGATCATAGAAAGATAGATGCCTAGCGTTAGAGACATACGACGGCGCATCCGCAGCGTAGACAACACGGCCAAGGTGACGAATGCCATGTCACTCATCGCCGCCTCCAAGATGCGGCGCGCCCAGAACTCCGTGCTTGAAGGAAGGCCGTACTCGGTCAAGATCCAAAGCGTCATCGCCCACTTGGCCGCCCAGCCCATGGACGACGATGCCGGGTCCCAACCGTTGCTGGCCGTCCGTACAGTGGGAAAATCCACCGTGCTGATGATCAGCCCCGACCGTGGTCTGTGCGGAGGTCTGCACGCCAACCTGAATCGGCAGGTGGGGAATTTCATATTGGAGCAAGAGGTCCCGGTACAAGCCATCGCCGTTGGCCGCAAGGGCCGCGATTTCATGGCGCGCACAAACCAGGACCTAAAGGCGACCTTCACCGACCTCGGCGAGACGCCACAACTGATCGACACAAACGCCATCGCACACATGATCATCGAATCCTACTCAGCCGGCGAGACCGACGAAGTCTACCTGGCCTACACTAATTTCGTTTCGACCATGGTCCAAGAGCCGGTGATCGAAAAACTGCTGCCCATTTCCCCGGCAGAATTAACCGCTGCTGAGAGCGTGGGTTACATCTACGAGCCAGATAACCTGGCCGTGCTGCAAAACTTGCTGCCTCGATATATTGAGATGCAGGTCTACCACGCCATCTTGGAAGCCATAGCCAGCGAACAATCGGCGCGGATGGTGGCCATGCGGGCCGCCACCGACAACGCCAGCGAGCTTGCCGGAGACCTGACTCTGACCATGAATAAACTGCGGCAGGAAAGCATCACCAACGAACTGTTAGATCTGATCGGCGGCCAGATAGCCTTGGAAGGGTAGAAATACCTCAATATTAAGCAAACCTTAAATCAAAGGCTAGATTCACGCCGTAGCCAGTAACCCCTTATCAGGAGAAGCCAATGGCCACCGGAAAAGTCGTCCAAATAATCGGCACCGTAGTAGACATAGAGTTCCCCGCGGACGAACTTCCCAATCTGTTCGACGCGCTTGAGTTGGACAACGTGGGAGAGAAGTTGGTGCTGGAAGTGCAGCAGCACATCGGCAACAACTGGGTCCGTTGTTTGGCCCTCGGCGCCACCGACGGACTGGCCCGTGGCATCGAAGTAAACGATACCGGCCAGAAGGTCACCGTTCCCGTGGGTCCGGAGACCCTGGGGCGACTGTTCGACGTTACCGGCACACCATTGGATAACCTGGGCCCCGTGGAAGCGGCCGTACATTGGCCCATCCACCGCGACCCACCTCCCTTCGATGATCAGAACCAGACTGTCGACATCCTGGAGACCGGCATCAAGGTCTTCGACCTAATCACCCCCTTCATGAAAGGCGGCAAGATTGGCGCCTACGGCGGGGCCGGGGTCGGCAAGACAGTTATCATTCAGGAACTGATTCGCAACATCGGCGCCGTTCACCAGGGTGTTTCGGTGTTCGCCGGCGTCGGTGAGCGGTCCCGTGAGGGCAACGACCTGTGGCACGAGATGCAGGACTCCGGCGTGCTGGCCAACACCGTGTTGGTGTTCGGCCAGATGAACGAATCTCCCGGCGTCCGCGCCCGCATCGGTCTGACCGGGCTCACCATGGCCGAGTTCTTCCGGGACGAGCAGAACCAAGACGTGTTGCTCTTCGTCGATAACATCTACCGGTATATTCTGGCGGGCATGGAGGTCTCCGCGCTGTTGGGACGGATGCCCTCGGCCGTGGGTTACCAGCCGACACTCAGCACTGAGATGGGCGCCCTGCAAGAGCGCATCACCTCCACCAAGTCCGGCTCGATCACGTCGTTCCAAGCCATCTACGTGCCTGCCGACGACTACACCGATCCCGGCATCGTTACAACATTTGGCCACCTTGACGGCGTCGTGTCTTTGGAGCGGGCATTGTCCGCCCAGGGCCTCTACCCGGCTGTGGACCCTCTGGCCTCCTACTCTAGGATATTGGAGCCCGGAATCGTGGGTGAAGAGCACTACAACCTGGCTCGTGGAGTCCAGCAGGTGCTGCAGCGCTACAAGGACCTCCAAGACATCATCGCCATCCTTGGAATTGAGGAGCTGTCGGAAGAGGACAAGCAGACCGTGTTCCGCGCCCGGAAGATCCAGCGGTTCCTGACTCAGCCATTCTTCGTAGCCGAAACGTTCACAGGCCAGGCCGGCAAGTACGTGCCGCTGCGCGAGACGGTCCGGGGATTCGCCGAGATCCTGTCCGGCCAACACGACGACCTGCCCGAGCAGGCCTTCTACATGGTGGGCACTATCGATGAGGCGGTTGAAAAAGCCGCCGAGATGGCAGGGCAGGGATAACTGACCAGTTATGCCCATGATTGATGAGGTAAGGAACTAATACACCACCATGCCTATGATGCTGGAAATAATCACTGCCGAGCGCCAAGTCTTTTCCGATGAGGTAGACATGGTTGTCGCTCCCGGGATCGACGGGCAACTAGGGATTCTTCCCAGACATGCCCCATTGATGACCATGCTCAAGCCCGGCGAGCTGACGGTCCGTAAGGCAGGCGAGGAAGACATGTACGTGGCCGTGTCCGGAGGCTTCATGGAAGTCCTGGGCAACCGCGTCAGCATTTTGGCCGACGCCTGCGAGCGCTCCGATGAGATCGACGAAGAGCGCGCCCAACAGGCGGTACAACGGGCACAAGAGCGCCTCGCGAGCCGAAGTGAAGACATGGAGTTGGAAAGGGTGATGGCATCGCTAAGGCGGGCCCAAGTGCGGGTCGACCTAGTGCGCCGCCGCCGTCTTCGTGGCGGTCAGCCCCCTCCAGGAGTAGGCGGAACTACAGCTTAGTAAATTATAAAAAGGCCCCGTCCTTCATGCGAAGGACGGGGCCTTTTCTGTTGTAGTTTAGCGGCATCCTGCACGTCATTAAAGCGAACGCTGGAATCCCGGAAGACGAGTCCGGCGATTGCTAGAGGACTAAATAGAATCCCCGCCCTCACCTCAACCACCTCCCATGCGTAGGAGAGGGAACTTCTCTCGTCGTTCCAGCGAAAGCTGGAATCCACGCATTACAATGTTAGAAGAGGCAACTTCGAACTCTCGAACATGAAACCAGTGGGTTCCGGTTTTCACCGGAATGACAAAGAGCTAGTCCTCGCTGATGTAGTAGGTCATGGACTGGAGGGATAGTACTGGGTCGATATTGCGGATGCGGATGCCTTCGCGAACCTGGGGCGTTATGGGAGCGTAATTGAGGATCGCCCGGACTCCGCAAGCCACCAACTGGTCAACAACGTTCTGAGTGTATTCCACCGGGACCGCTACGATGCCGATACTGACCTTTTCACTTTGAACTACCCGGTCCAACTCATCCATCTTCCGCACTGTAAGCCCACCCACCGTTTCACCGACCACGCTGTCGTTAAGATCAAACGCGGCGACCAGATGAAAACCGTCTGGGTTGAATCCGGGATAGCTTAAGATGGCCCGTCCCAGCCGGCCGACGCCAACTACCGCCACGTTCCATGGGGAATTGATGCCAAGTATTTGGCGCAGGCGGTTCAACAAGTCACTCACGCTGTAGCCGCGACCCTGCTTGCCGAACCGGCCGAAATAGCTGAGATCCTTGCGGATCTGGGCGGGGGTTACCTGGAGTTTCTCGCCCAATTGCTGGGAGCTGACCACCTGGATCCCATCATCCAGCAGCCGGTTGAGTATCCGCACGTATTGCGGAAGCCGACTGATGACGACCTCAGGCACTTCTGAGCGGCTCTGTCGAGATTCAGAGTTGGGGGCCATGGCGTTTTAGTTCCCTCACCGACGGAATTCTATTGACGAAATAACCAATTCAGAACACCAGAGGGTAAACCCGGACATCTATTTGGGCAATCTACGACGTTAAATCGGACTGCCGTTGCCTATAATCTATAATGTACGTTTGATGCTAGTCAAGAATGCCGATGGATGTTCGCCGCTGATTCCGCGCGGGGCCGGGAGTAAATTTTGCACATAGGTGTTTGCCGAATCATGCTCCATCTTCCCGATTCAGCCAGTCTTAAAGACAAACGGCGGGTGGCGCGTTCTCTCTCGGCCCGCATCCGCAATACCTTCAACGTCGCGGTGGCCGAGGTGGCGGACCAAGAGCTATGGCAACGGCTAACCCTGGCCGTTTGCTGCGTTAGCACCGACTCGGCCCACGCCAACGAGATGGTCTCTAAGGTAGTCTCATTTATCGAAGAGTCTCGACAGGACTTGGAGTTGCTGGACTACCAGACCGAGATCATCTCCGGTGTCTGAACCAAGTCTAGACTCAAAGCCCGGCAAGAAATTCGTTTATCGTGCCCCAGAACTGGTCCGGGTTTACCTCATGGGTGTTGTTGTGTGCCGCCCCGCCCAAGGTCTGGAAGCGTTTTGGATGGTTGGCGGCTTCGTAGAGTTTCCGGCCTTGTGATATGGGGACCAGGTCGTCTTCATCGCCGTGGAGCACCAGCAGAGGGACGTTTAGCTGCCTGATGCGGGCGACGTTGTCATAATGGTTACGGACCAGCCAGCCAACCGGCGGGAAGGGCAGCGTCAGCTTGGCCATGTCCCGCACAGAAGCGAAGGGCGACACTAAGATCATCGCCATCGGTGGCTGGGTCAACGCCAGTTCCACTGACAATGCCGCGCCTAGAGAGTTGCCCATGAAGACGATCCGCTCTTTATCGACATCGGGGCGGGAGGCGAGGTATTCCATGGCCGCCCGGGAGTCCAAGTGGGTGCCCTTTTCAGACGGACTGCCCTCGCTTTCGCCGTACCCCCGGTAATCGAAGATAAATATGTTGACACCAGTCCGGTGATGGGCCAGAGCCAGTTCGCCGATGCGGTGACCGTTGTTCCCGCCGTTACCATGAAACCAGAGCCACGTGATGTCTGTGCCGGGTTTTCCGGGGATGAACCAGCCCTGCAAGATCAGGCCGTCGGAGGTCTTGATGCGGACGTCTTCGTGATCCAGATTGACGTCGTTGGGCGTGTACAACAGCTCTGCCACCGGGAAGAATACGAACCGCTTTTCCAACTGGGTCCAAAGCACGATGAAGGTCACTCCATAGGCGATCGACGCCCCGACGGCAAGGCGGACCAAGAGCCAACGGACGCGCCAAATCACGGAGTTAGCCATCGTCACTACCTAGGTTATTCGGTCGAGTAGTCGCGCTTTGGGTTTAACCCGATGCCGATGCGCCCCGGCTGGCCAACAACTCGATCAACCCTTCGGAGAAGTCCCGTTTGATGAGAACAGCGTCGCTGCCAAGATCGCGGGCTTTACGCAGGGTGTCCGGCTCGCCGTGTGGGCCGTAGGCGACAACCTTGGTCCCTGCTGCTTTGCCTGTCTTGAGACATTCCAAAGCCTCGGTCCAGACCGGTTCATCTATCTCCAGGTCGACTAATACCAGCGGCACGTCGTGAGACCCCGCGGCCTCCATAAGACGCGCGGCGGTGGAGGCGCTGACAGTATCCATGCCGCCGGCCTCGGCTGCCGCTTCGATGCGGGGCATGAAGAACAGGTTGCTGGTCAGTACCAGTACGGTCTGTTTGTCGGCCATGCCGCCCTTTATCTTCCCGCAGCCTGGCCGGGGAATGGCTCAGCAGGCACGGCCTTGGGATAGCTCTGCTGTTCTTCCTCGATGGACTTCAATCGACCGGCCATGTCGCGCACCTGAGAACGGTTCGTCTGGCATTTGGAGCACCACACCTGCTCATTGGTGGTGAGCATCATGTTGTCCTTCTTGACCGTCACGGTCTCGAACTCGGTACCGCACTCGGCGCAGAAACTGACGATTTCTACTTCATTTATCGGCATTGGTTAATTATAGCTCCAGACTGTCTGCCAGGATCTCCAGGACGTCTTTGGCTTCTTTCTCGGAGTCTAACCCCTTGGCTTGGATTCCCTCAGTCATCATCTGGACACAGAATGGGCAGGATACGCCCACGGTGTCAGCCTCGGTCTCCAGGAATTGGTCGGTGCGGGCGTGGTTCACCCTGGTGCCCTGACTCTCTTCGATCCACATGTGCCCACCGCCGGCGCCGCAGCAGAATCCCCGTTCGCGGCAACGTGAACCCATCTCCACTAGCTTGAGGCCCGGAATCGCCTTGGCCACGTCCCGGGGCTCGTCGTAGACCCCGTTGTGCCGGCCTAAGAAACAGGAGTCATGGTAGGCCATGGTGATGTTCATCATCTTCACAGGCTTGATACTACCCTTTTTGATTAGTTGGTCCACGAACTGGCTGTAGTGCAGCACCTCGAATTTCCCACCCAACTGGGGGTACTCGTTCTTCATGGTGTTGAAGCAATGGGGGCAAGTCGTTACTACCTTCTTCACGTTGTAGCCGTTCATGGTGTCGATATTCTGCTGAGCCAGTATCTGGAACAGGTACTCGTTGCCCATGCGGCGGGCCGGGTCGCCGGTGCAGGTCTCCTCGTCGCCCAGGATGGCGAAGTCAACTTTGGCGACCTTGAGTATCTTGGCCATGGACCGGGCGATGGCCTGGCTGCGCTGTTCCAATGCCGGGGTGCAACCAACCCAGAACAGCACCTCAGCGTCCGGTTTCTCAGCCAGGGTGGGCACTTCAAGGCCCTCAGCCCAGTCGGTCCGGGAATACTGGGTGCCGCGCCAGGGATGACCTCGCTGCTCCAAGCTGAGGAGGGCATTCATGGCCGATTCAGGTGCTTTGGACTCTTCTAGTACTAGGTGGCGGCGCATGTCCATGATGGTCGGCACGTGCTCCACAGTCACGGGACATTCTTCTATACAGGCCCCGCAGTTCAGGCAGTCCCATATAGACGTCTCGGAAATCACGCCCTCCAAGATGGGAAAAGGTTCTACGTGCTCCGGGTTCCGATCACCCTGATGGCCGATGGCCACCATGTGGTCCTTGAGGTTTTCCACGATGTGCATCGGCGAGAGCTGCTTGCCCGTTAGGTTGGCCGGGCATGCGTCAGTGCAGCGGCCACAGACTGCACAGGCATATCCGTCCAGCAGCTGCTTCCAGGTGAAGTCTTGGACGCGCCCAGCGCCGAATTTCTCGGTGTTTTCCAGGTCCATCAGGGGAAGCGCCCCCTTGGGCTCCAAGGACCGGAAATACGCGTTCACCGGAGCGGCAAACATGTGCATGTGTTTGGTGAACGGGATATAGACCGTGAAGATCAGGATGATCGACAGATGCGACCACCAGAATACGCCCTGAAGGGTGTTGGCGGCGCTCACTCCGATTCCCCAGTCGGTGAACAGTTCCCCCAGGGCTTTACCGATGAAAACGTCTGCCTCGGGGCCCGTACCGCCCTGGGCCACCCAGAATGCGTGGGTCAAAATGGTGGACAACATCAGTCCCATGATGAGGACCACGATAATCAGTGCATCGGAGTGTCGGGTCAAGTCGAAGGCCAGGCGGCTGGGGGTGAGCACCCATCTACGAACGAAAGCCCAGACCAACACCACGGCCAATACAGCGGCCAAGATGTCCAGATACTGGCTGTATACCCTTACTCCGGTCTCCGTGAGCAGCCATTCCGGGAACCCGCCATTGGCCGATGCGGCGAAGACGAAGATGCCATAGCTGAGCATGAAGGTCAGGAAGCCCCAGAAAATGGTGGCATGGCCGATGCCGGCGTAGTCGCCGTACTTCACCCGCTGCAAAACCTTCTGCTGGCCCAGGGAGATCAGCAGAGCGCCCTTGAGACGTTCCAGTGGACGATCGAACCGCGCAGTTTCTTTACCCTGTAGCACCAGGCGGACGACCCTGTGGTAGAAAGCGTAATGGAAAATCGCCAGGGCTAGCCCCAGCAACACGAATACGCCAACCCATAGGGGCAGCGCGCCAATATCTCCAGGAGGGACCAAACTCAACACCCACTTCGCTGGACGGCGGCCCGTCCAGGCAGTTATTCACTCGTTCAAACGATTTTCAACGGCCCTCAGTTTAGCATGATTCAGGCGTGTTTCGCCTGAACGAAGGGCGGCTGAATCGTCGGGTTCGCCGGGGGTAGGCTGTTGTGCTTCGGTGTGGGTCTGGTGGCGAGTATTTCACCCTAACCCTCTCCCTACGGGGAGAGGGAATTAATCGGCTTTAGCCTAAAAGTCTTTGATCCGGGGGATCACTTCCCGGCCTAATAGTTCGATCTGCTTTAGGACCTGCTCTTGAGGCATGCCCGGCCATTGCATGCGGCAGATCATGTGGTTGACGCCCAGCTCGTCGGCGTAGCGGCGGAACTCGGAGACGATGTCGTCGGGCGAGCCCAGCAGGAACCGGTCTTTGGCCAGGTCCTGGTAGGGCACGCTAAAGCTTTCGTTGCCGGGCAATGCCTTGTCCTGGCCCCAGGCGGCATACGCCTGGTATTTGCCCTCAAGGAAGGGCTGGCTCTCTATGAAGGCCGTCTCCCGGTCCCGGGCAACGTACATCTCGCGCATCATGGGCAGTTCATCCGGGACCGGTTGCCCGAACTCGTCCAAGGCCGCTTTGTACCTGGTCCATTGATCGGCCACCATGGGCACGGTGGCGTGGGGGTTTATCAGCCAAGGATAGCCCCAGCGGGCGGCCCGCCGGATGGCCACATCGTTGTTGGCGGCGACCCAGATGGGGGGATGCGGTGCCTGGACAGGTCTAGTGCTGATCTTGGTCTTGGGGACAGTGTAATACTTGCCGTTGAACTCGACTTCGTCCTCGCTCCATAGCTGTTTGATCAGGTCCATGGCCTCGTTCATGCGCCCGACCCGTTCCCCGCGTTCTATCCCAAATGCAGTGTACTCCTCGTCCCGGTAGCCCAGGCCGACACCAAAGACGAACTTCCCGTTGGTTATGCAGTCCAGGGTAGCGATGCTTTCGGCCAATTCCACCGGGTTATGAAGAGGGACCAGTATGACGGTGGCGGCCACCTGCATATCGCCGGCCTCAGCGGCCAGACGGGACAGCAACGGGAACACCGTGCTCATCTGGTAGGGGGCGGCTAGGTAGTGCTGGCCTGTAGCGATTAGACTGAACCCGGCGTCGCGGGCCGCCCGCACCTGTTCCGCGCTGTCTTGGATCTTTTGCGGCATGGACTCGCCGGGTAAGTACTGGTTGGTGACGAAAAATCCTAGTTTCAATGGGTCTCCTTTTCGGCCGCCGGTGGCCGGTGGCCGGTTCAGGGTGTGCAGAACAATCGCGAACGGGAAACTCCGCCCGGCCATGTATTCTAGTCTTTGGACAATTTCCGAACAACCCTAAAAACCCCTTGCCTAGCCTGGGCATAAGCAGTAGAATCCGCCATTGACTCCGGGTTCTTTAACTCAACTAATTCGTAGGAGTAGCATGAAGATCGCACGCTTCCGCAGCAATGGCAGGACCGCATTCGGGGTGGTCCAGGGTGATGAGGTGGTGGAGATCCGAGGCAGTATTTTTACCCGATTCCGCCTGACCGACACCAAACACTCGCTGCAGGACGTGAAGCTCCTACCTCCAACCGAACCATCCGAAATTTGGTGCCCCGGCCTTAATTTCGCCAACCATTTGGAATTCGCCGCCGGGGTATTGGGCGACAAGAACCCCACTGTGCCCGAGCACCCAGAGCCCTGGATCAAGGCAAGGGGGTCTCTCACCGGCACTGAAGAGCCGATCGTTCTCCCCAGCGACTCAACCGACGTTCATTACGAAGGTGAGGCTGTGGCGGTCATCGGTAAACTGTGCCACCGCGTTACTGCACAAGATGCCCCAAAATATATCCTGGGATACACCTGCGGCAACGATGTCAGCGACCGCACCTGGCAGAAAGACGATTGGACATTTTGGCGGGCCAAGGGCGCCGACACTTTTGCGCCGGTGGGCCCTTGGATCGATACCGATGTCGACCCCCAGAAGCTGGAGATGATCGTCCGCCTGAATGACGAAGAGGTACAGCATGGCCACACAGAGGAGATGTTATTCAGCTTTGCCGAGATCGTGAGCTACATCAGCCAACAAGTGACCCTGCGGCCGGGAGACCTGGTCTTTTCGGGCAGCACCGGTGTTACGGTTGCCCTGAAACCCGGGGACAAAGTTGATGTTGAGATTCCTAACATCGGTGTACTTCGAAATTCGGTTGAAGCGGAAGCCGCCTAAGGCGCACTCAAGACCCAGTATGGAAAACAAGAGGCCCTCCCGCAACAACGGGAGGGCCTCTTGTTTTCAGCCGAAATTAGTCCGGATCAGAAACGGAGCATTCCCGTCAGGGCTTTGACGCCGCCGCGGGGACCCACTACTGCGAGGCGCATCTTGTCGTCATTCAAGAAGTTTTTCGCCACCCTGGCGATATCAGCAGGAGTCACGGCGTCCAGAGATTCCACCACTTCCTCGGGAGTTCGTACGCTGTCTTGAAGCAGTTCCTGGGCGCCGAGCCAAGAAGCGACGGCGCGGGTGTCTTCCATACGGAGCAAGAGCCGTCCTTTGGAGTACTCTCTAGCCTTGTTGAGTTCCTGTTCGCTGGGCGCTTGGTGCATGCCCTGAAACTCTTTGACGATGGTCTTCACGGCATCGTTGGTCTTGCTGGGTTCGACTCCGCAGTAGACGACCAGAGCTCCGGTGTCTCGGTAGTTGCTGCTGGAACTATGTACGTCGTAGGCCAGGCCCTGTTCCTCCCGTAGATTCAAGAACAGGCGGCTGCTCATACCGTCTCCCAAGATCGTGTTCATCAGGTTGAAGGCATACCGGTCCGGGTGAGTTAAGGACAGGCCCGGCACTCCCAGGCACAAATGGGTCTGGTCGCTGTGGCGCCGCTCAACCTTCACCAAGGGGCCCTCGACATTGTCGGTGGCCTGTTCCCAGTCCAACGACTCCAGAGGCTTCCAGTCGCGGGTGGTCTCGGCCAGCATGCCCACAACTTCCTCGTGGGTCACGTTGCCGGCGACCGCCACAACCGTGTTGGCCGGGTTGTACTGCTGGTGCATGTATTCCCGGATATCTTTCTGCTGGATATCGGCCACCGTCTCCAGAGTGCCGCCGACGTCGCGGCCCATGGCTTGGTCCGGCCACATCGCCTCGTCGATCAGCAGGTCCACCCGGTACGACGGCTGGTCGTAGGTCATCCGCAGCTCTTCCTGGATCACCTCGCGCTCTTTCTCCACCTCTTCCGGGTCCAGGCGGGAGTTGAGCACCATATCCATGAGTACGGCGAACGCGGTCTTGTAATGGAGACGGGCTACTTTACACCAGAAGACGGTCATCTCCCGGTCGGTGCTGGCGTTCATAACGCCGCCGACGCCCTCGATGGCCTCGCTGACCGCACGGGCGGTGGGCCAACTCTCAGTGCCCTTGAATGGTAGGTGTTCGATAAAATGGGAAACGCCGGCCAGTTCGTCGGACTCGTAACGTGAACCGGCCCCAACGCAGATGACCATGGAGATCGACTGAGTATGGGCCATCGTTGATGTCAGGACGCGCAGCTTGTTATCCAGTACAGAACTTTGATACATGTACTCCTCGGGCCTTCCTTAGTGATCGATCGTTGTGGTGGTTACGACTTGAGCCAGTCCACGTCGCCGGACAGGTCCGCCGGATGCGACCGGGATGAGAAATCTGTGTGGCGGCGGCGGGCCTCGCCGATGGTGGTGTCGTCTCCGTGGCCGGGGTAGACGGCGGTGTCGTCGGACAGGGGCAGAAGCTTGGAGGTGATGCTGTTCAGCAGTTGTACGAACGCCTCGGGGCTGCGGGACTTACCGGGGCCGCCGGGGAACAGCGTGTCGCCGGAGAACAGGTGCTTGCCAACCAAGAAACAGGAGGCGCCGTCGGTGTGGCCAGGGGTATTCAAAACGTGAAGTTCTTGGTTGCCGAACTTGATGACTTTGCCATCGGTCAGGTCTATCTCCGGTGGACGGGGCAGGGCGTGGGCGTCGGCCGGGGAGATCCCCACCGGAGCGTCTACCTTGCCAGTGATCTCGCCAAACCCGGCTAGGTGGTCACCGTGATTGTGGGTGATCAAAATCGCTTTGATATTCTCGTCGGTGATGGCCCCCAGCAATTTATCGGGTTCCCCTGGGGTGTCGATCAGGATGCATTCATTGGTCTCGGGGCAGGTGATCAGGTAGCCGTTATTCATCATGGTGCTCATTCCGGCAACCTTGGTGATCTTCACTTCGCCGTCATAGTGCAGTGCCATATCGCATCTCCCGGTGGTCGTTTTTCATATGTCTCGTCTCGTTGATTCTATCAGAGGCGGGCCTCCATATCGCCGAACTAATCACCAACCGCCGCAACGGCCGGTTCCTTGGCTTTGGATTTACTTGGAGTCTTAGCAGTTTTTCTCACGGGATCCTTGCCCGGTTTGGTGGCCGGAGCGGCTTTCTTCAACACTCGCTTCAGGTATTTGCCGGTGAATGACTTGGCATTGGCGGCCAACCGCTCGGGGGTGCCGGTGGCGATGAGTTTGCCGCCCTCGTCGCCGGCGCCGGGGCCCAGATCGATAATCCAGTCCGAGTTCTTGATGACATCCAAGTTGTGCTCGATGAGTATGACCGTGTTTCCGGTGTCCACCAGCCGGTGCAGCACTCCCAGCAGGGCGGCGCAGTCGGAGAAAGAAAGCCCAGTGGTGGGCTCGTCCAACAGGTAAACGGTCTTGCCGGTGGCGCGGCGGGACAGCTCGGTGGCCAGTTTGACCCGCTGGGCCTCGCCTCCCGACAGTGTGGTGGCCGGCTGCCCCAGGCGGATATAGCCAAGGCCCACGTCCCGCATAGTCTCCAACTTGGGCTTGATCCGCGGGAAGTTGGTGAAGAATTCCAACGCCTGGGCCACGGTCATGTCTAGGACTTCAGCGATGCTCTTACCCCTTAGCGTTACCTCCAGCGCCTCCCGGTTGTAGCGCGCACCCTGGCATATCTCGCAGGGAACGGTGACATCGGGCAGGAACTGCATCTCTATCTGGTTGTAACCTTCTCCCTGGCAGGCCTCGCAGCGGCCTCCCTTGACGTTGAAGGAGAACCGTCCCGGCGCATAGCCCCGCACCCGGGCTTCGGGCAGGCTGGCGAACAGGTCTCTGATGGGGGTGAAGGCCCCGGTGTAGGTCGCCGGGTTGCTCCGTGGCGTCCGGCCGATGGGCGATTGGTCGATGTTCACGACTTTGTCGACGCCCTCGATACCGAGAACATGTTTGTGTTCTCCGGGAAGGTCCCGGCCCTTGTTGATCGCTTGGTTCAGCCTCTTGTAGAGAATCTCGTAGACCAAGCTGCTCTTTCCCGAGCCTGAGACGCCGGTCACTGAGACTAAACGACCCAATGGGAATTTAACGTCGATATTCTTGAGGTTATTTTCTTTGGCCCCTTTCACCACGATCGCATCGCCGTTTCCCTTGCGCCGTTTCTCGGGGTAAGGGACGACCTTCCGGCCACTCAAATAGGCGCCGGTCAGGGAGTCTGGGTGCGCTTCGATCTCGGCAACCGTGCCGGTGGCGACGATGTGGCCCCCGTGCTCGCCTGCGCCGGGGCCAAGGTCAGCGATGAAGTCGGCAGCCCGCATCATGGCTTCGTCGTGCTCGACGACCAAGACGGTGTTGCCCAGGTCTTTCAGGCGGACCAGGGTGTCGATCAGCCGGTGATCGTCGTGGGGATGGAGGCCCACGGTGGGTTCGTCACACACGTAGAGCACTCCAGTGAGTCCGGAACCGATCTGCGTAGCCAGTCGAACCCTCTGGGCCTCGCCACCGGAAAGAGTGCGGGCGGTGCGGTCCATGGTCACATAGTCCAGACCGATACCTTCAAGGAACTTGACCCGCCCCTCGATCTCTTTCAAGACCTGGTTGGCTATGGTCTTCTCGCGAGTGGTCAATACCATTTTCTTGTGGGGGCCGGGGGCGTCGGGGTCGATGTCCCTGATCCATTCGGCCGCCTGCCCGATATTCTTGGCGCAGACGTCCATTATCCCTAGTCCGCAGACTTTTACCGCCAGGGCCTCAGGGCGAAGCCGTTTGCCGCCGCAGGACTGGCAAGGGCGCGCCGACATATAGCGCTCGATCTGGTGGCGCATGTAGTCGGACTCGGTCCGTTTGTAGCGGCGTTCCAGGTTAGGGATCACGCCTTCGAATTTGGTGTCCCATTCGTAGCTCTGGCCACGGTGGGTCCGGTGACGGACGGTGACCTTCTTCTCGTCGTTCCCGTAGAGGATCATGTCCAGGTGTTTCGGGTCCAGGTCCTTGACCGGCGTTTTCGAAGAGAAACCGTTGGCCTGGGCCACCGACTCCATCAGGCTGATGTACCAACTGCTGGACGGTCCGCCTCGAGTCCAAGGCGCGATGGCCCCTTGGGACAGCGATAGTTCCTTGTTGGAGATGATCAGTTCTGGGTCCAACGAGAGCTTGAAGCCCAGCCCTGTGCAATCGCTGCAGGCGCCGTGGGGGCTGTTGAAACTGAATGTACGGGGCTCGATCTCCGGCAGGCTGGTGTTGCACTTGGTGCATGCGAACTGTTCGGAGAAGACCAGCGTCTCACCGCCCTCTACGTGGGCTTCGACCACGCCTTCGCCTTCGCGGAGGGCTGTTTCCACGGATTCGGCCACCCGGCCCACTTCGGTGTCGGGTCTAACGATCAGACGGTCAACGACCAGCTCTATGTAGTGCCATTTTTTCTGGTCTAGGTTCAGGTCGCCCATATCGTCCAGCATGAGAATCTCGCCGTTAACCCTGACCCGGACGAATCCAGATTGGCGGGCGGCCTCGAAAACGTCCCGGTGCTCGCCTTTCTTGCGGCGGATCTTGGGCGCCATCAGCGTGATACGGCTGCCTTCTTCCAGGCTCATGATGGCGTCGACGATCTGGGAGATGGTCTGCCGCTCGACGGGACGACCGCACTTGGCGCAGTGGGGCAGGCCCACTCTGGCGAACAACAGACGGAGATAGTCGTAGATCTCGGTTACCGTGCCCACAGTGGAACGTGGGTTATGAGAAACACCTTTCTGGTCGATGGAGATGGCCGGCGAAAGGCCTTCGATATAGTCGACGTCTGGCTTGTCCATCCGGCCCAGGAACTGCCGCGCGTAGGCCGATAGGGATTCTACGTAGCGGCGTTGGCCCTCCGCGTAGATGGTGTCGAATGCTAGGGAACTCTTGCCGGAACCGGATACTCCGGTAATCACCACCAGCTTGTCACGGGGAATGGTGATATCTATGTTCTTAAGGTTGTGTTCGCGGGCGCCTTTTACGTGGATAAAATCCTGGGGCATACAGCTCCACCCTCACCCAATTATCGACCCATATTGTAACATCGTTATGACAAGCCAGGGCCACTAACCGGGTTGGCTGACTGATGTGATATCAACTATGCAGATTCGCGCAATACTGCGCTAAATAGATATATTTTAGCAAACTAGGATACGATTATGACACGCGATGATGGGCCGCATTCTCTCGGCGACTCCATTCGGCGGCAGGTGCTGGAAAACATACCCGAAGACCCGGCGGTCGACTATCTCGAATTGCGCCGCAAAATACCTTTCAGTATCAAAGCGCACAGTGCAGCAATTGATCCGCGACGGAGAGATGGTGGCCTACCGGGTTGGCCGGGGAGGCCACCGCAGGATTCACCGAACGGACTTGGACGGTCCGATGCACCGGGAAGACCACTCTGGTCTAGGGGAACTGGTCGGGGCGAAAGACGCAGTGTGTCAGAATTATGGGATAACGAGCAATATGCTGCTTACGACCGAATATAAGCGCGGTGATATCGTCCTGGTAAATATCGTCTTCGCGGAGGAAACTGGAAGCAAGCGTCGTCCGGTGTTAATCCTAAGTTCGAACCGCTACATGGAGGAACGCCAAGATGTCATCGCCTCGGCCATAACCGGTGATACCCGCCGGCTATTAGTAGGCGACCATCTGATTCTCGATTGGGAAGCAGCGGACCTTTTGCTCCCCTCAGTTACCACCGGAATCATCCGAACGATCAAACAGAGCATGATTAAAACGAAGATGGGCGAAGTTTCCCTGGTCGACCTTGATGAGATAGAGTCCAACCTGACACAGATTTTGGAGCTAACCAGTTAAACAATGAGCCGTGACCTTTTTGGCCCTTCCAAGGCATTCATCGGTGTGGTCCATCTACTGCCCCTGCCCGGCTCGCCCCGATGGGGCGGCAACATGCGCGCGGTCATTAACCGGGCCGAAGAGGAAGCCAACATCTTGGAACAGGGTGGGGTGAACGGGATCATAGTGGAGAACTTCGGTGACGTTCCATTTCGCACGGGCCGATTAGACCCCGAGACAATCTCCGGCATGACCGTGGCAGTGGAACGGGTAGAGGAGGTGGTGAACGTCCCGGTTGGCATCAACATGCTGCGGAACGACGCCCTGTCTGCTCTGGGAATCGCCGCCGTCACCGGGGCCAAGTTCATTCGGGTGAACGTCCACTACGGCGTGATGGCCGCTGAAGAAGGCCTCATTGAGGGCGAGGCGTTCCAGACCATGCGCCACCGGCAGGCTCTGAACGCCGATGTGAAGGTGTTGGCCGACGTCCTGGTGAAGCACGCTGTGCCATTGGGATCGGTTGACCTAGGGTTAGTCGCCCGTGAGACAGCCCAGCGCGGGTTGGCCGACGGCCTGATCGTTTCCGGCGCGGCGACGGGCGAAGAAACGGCCAGTTTCGATGTTTCCGTGGTACGCCGGGCCATGCCCGATGGTCTGGTGCTGGTGGGCAGTGGTGTAACCGAGAAGAACATCTGGCGGGTGATTGAACACTCCGACGGCGCTATCATCGGCACCAGCCTAAAAGAGGGCGGGATCGTCACCAACCAGGTGGACCCAGAGCGGGTGCGAAGGATGTCGGAGATATTCCGGAGTTTGCCGTAGGTAGCTGTCAGATCTCAGATTTTTGAGGAATGCTGGTCGCTATTCCAGTCTTCCGCGCAGACGTGCCCTCTCCTCCTTCCGCGGAAGGACGACGGGAGAAGGGACACATGGCTGTAAAGGACAATTTGTCGCCCTTGTTAAACGCCCAGATCTTTAGACACTTGGTCGAACACTTTGTCCATGATGGTCACCAGGTCGTCGACCTCGCTGGAGGTTATGCAGAGGGGCGGAGCGACGTTCATGCGGTCTCCGCCACGAAGCAGCAGGCCGTTCTCGGCGAAGCCCTGGGTGATGCGGTTGGCCAGGTCGGCCTCAGCGGGGAAGTACTCCTTGGTTCCGCGGTCGGCAACTAGCTCGAGTCCGCAGAACAGACCCAGGCCCCGAACATCGCCGATCATCTGGTACTTTTCCTTCATCTCGTTCAAGCCGTCCAACAGGTAGACTCCCTGTTTGGCCGCGTTCTCGACCATGCCCTCCTCTTCCATGATCTCGATGTTTTTGAGCGCGGCGGCGGCGGCAACGGGGTGGCCGCCAAAGGTGATGACATGCTTGAACGACGCCTTCTGGCTGCCGATGAAGGCGTCGGAGATCTCGCCGCGGGTGATGCATCCGCCCATCGGGATGTAGCCGCTGGTGATCCCTTTGGCAACGGTCATCATGTCGGGAACCACGCCCCAGTGCTCAGTGGCGAACATCTTGCCCGTGCGGCCGAAGCCAGTGATCACTTCGTCGGCGATCAGCAAGACACCGTATCTGTCGCAGATCTCGCGGAGCCGGGGCCAGTAATTATCACCGGGGACGGCGCAACCCATGGGACTGGAAATGGGCTCCGCGAATACGGCGGCGATGGTCTCGGGGTCTTGGAACTTGATCATTTCTTCGACGGCATTGACGCAAAGCTCGGCACATTCCTCAGGTGTCTCGCCGCCGAATTCACAGCGGTAGGGCAGCGGCTGTGGGACGTGGAATACGCCGGGCATCAACGGTTCGTAATCGAGCTTGGGGTAGAGATGGGAGCCGCCCAGGGCCAGCGCACCCATGGTGGCGCCGTGATATGAGCCTTTGCGGCTGATGAACTTGGTCCGGTTGGGTTCGCCCACCCGCTTGAAGTAGGCGCGGGATAGTTTCAGGGCCGTCTCAATAGCTTCCGAACCGCCGCTAGTGAAGAATGAACGGGTCATGTCTCCGGGCGCAATTTGAGATATCTTCTCGGCCAGCCTGATGGTGGGCTCGGTGGTGGTGCCCAAAGGCATGTAGGTCAGATTCAGCATCTGCTCGTAGGCCGCATCGGCGATCTCTTTCCGGCCATAACCCACGTTTTTCAGCCACAGCCCCGACATACCATCGATGGACGTGTTGCCCAGGGCGTCGGTAACGTGGACACCCTCGCCGCTGACGAAGATAGCGGGGTCTCCTTTTTCGGCCATATCCGATGGTTCCCGCAGGTAGACCCAGAGGTGTTCCAGGGCAGACTCCTGCAGGCTTTTTACTTCTGAGGGCGAATGGGTGGTCATGAGAGCTCCTTACTAGTCCTGATTAAATCGAGACAATCAGCTTCGGACTGCGGGAATCACAACTTCGGCAATCATTTCCATGATCGGGCGGAGTTGGGATTGGTCACGGGTGTTTGGCGAGACCACCAGGCGGCCTACGCCCATCTCTTGGTATTTCTGAGCTCTTTCTAAGACCTCTTCCGGGTCCTCGCCCAGAGAATAGCGGTTGTGGTTGTGAGTGCTGCCGATGGCGGCGCTGACCGATACCTCGACCTCGGAAGGGTCGCGGCCTGCGGTTACAGCCTGTTCTTTCAGATATTCCATTCCCTGGGCCAGGACTTCCGGCGACAGGGCCGTCGGGTGCCAGGCAGCGCCGGAGCGGGCGGCCCGTCTGATGGCGGCCTTGCTGGTGCCTCCGATTATGATGGGAATATGAGGTTTCTGCACGGGCTTGGGCGTGAACTTCATGCCCGAGAAGCTGTGATACTTGCCTTGATAGCTGGGGTCTTCTTTGGTCCACAGCTCTTTCATGATGGCGATGGTCTCGTCGGTGATGGCTCCCCGCTCGGCGAAGGGGCTGCCCATGGCCTCCAATTCTTCCTCGATGACGCCGACACCAACGCCCAGCATCACCCGGCCGCCGGAGAGCACATCCAGAGTTGCCGCGACTTTGGCGAGGCGAATGGGGTTGTGATAGGGGAGGACCAGCACACTGGTTCCCAAACCGATAGTGGATGTCTTGGCCGCCACGTAGGTCAGGACGGTCAACGGTTCATAGTACGGCTTGTCCCCGATGCGGTCGTAGACGTAGCTAACGTTGAAGACGTGCTCACTGGCCCAAACGGAGTCGAAACCAAGGTCCTCGCAGCGGGCCGCCAAGTCTATCACCCCTTGGATATCTTCCATGCCTTGGTTGTTGGAAAGCGAGTAACCGATCTTCAAATGAAGCTCCTGGTCATCTATAGCTTTGTGTTGTGACTAGACTGCGGGTTTAAATATGAAGAACACCGAGCCCTGAGGGTCCTTGAGTCCGGCGAACCGGCCGATATCCGGGATATCCGCCGGTGGAACCATAATCGAACCACCCAGGGACTCAATTTTACTGGCGGCAGCGTCGACATCGTCGATGCCGAAGTACACCATCCGGTGCGGCGGCCCGGGTGCCATCTCATCGCTGATCGCCATCACGCCTGCCACGTCGGTCCCTCCGACCTTGAGCGTCGTGTAGTCCACGGGACCTGGCATCTTAGATGAGGACATACCCAAAAGATCGGAATAGAATTTGGTGGCGTCTTCAGCGGCGTTGGTCAGGAGTTCGGTCCACATTATGGCGCCCGTTTCATCCTTCACCCGGACGCCGATGTAGTTTTTGCCCTGTGGCATGGCAAAAACCGCGCCCTGGGGGTCTTGCGGTACGGCCGCGTGGCCCGCATCGAATACCTCGATGGGGCCAAACATCACGGTGGCCCCGGACTCGTTGGCCTGTTCCGTCGTCTTGGCGATGTCGTCAACGGTGAAGTAGGTCCTCCAGTGAGGCGGGACACCCTGCTGCTGTTCTTCGTTTCCCTGCTGATACATCGCGGCCACTTCGAGGCCACGCAGTTTCTGAATATGGTAGTACATCCCAGGACCCATCTCTTGAAGGTCGTCTACCCAGCCGAACCAAGCGCCGTAGAACGCTAATGCTGCTTGATCGTCGGTGGTAGAAAGTTCTACCCATGAAGGGGTCCCTTGGATGTGGCTGGAGAATTCAGGCATCGTTCACTCTCAGGCGATCCAAAGATAGTGTGTCTTCGCCCCGACAAGAAGGCATGAGCCTAAGTTTACAACCTCCGCCAGATGTCCACAAATTCCGTCGCGAGAACCACTCCGCCTTGAAGGCGATTCCCGATTCCGATAAGCTGAGCGCCAAAGGTCCCGATGCGAATCGGGGCTGAATGCTGACAGCTACGGAGTAACCACATGGCCACCACGGCGGCGACACGGGTCCACGCATCGGAACGGGGCGATATTGAGAACGCACTGAAACGCCGGGTTTCGGGCGAGGTAAAGTTCGACCCATTCTCCCGTGTCCTCTACAGCACTGACGCCAGCATCTACCAGATGGAGCCGGTGGGCGTGGTGATTCCCCGAAACGTGGAAGACGTCCTGGCAGTGATCGAAGTGGCCAAGGGGAACGGCGTGCCGGTGCTGCCCAGGGCCGGTGGAACGAGCCTGGCCGGTCAGACGGTGAACCACGCCATCGTCACCGATTTCAGCAAGTACCTGAACCAGATAATCGAGGTCAACCAAGAGGAGCAGTGGGCTAGGGTCCAGCCAGGCATCGTGCTGGACGACCTGAACCGCCAGTTGCTGCCCTGTGGCCTGATGTATGCCCCAGACCCCACCACATCCAGCCGTGCCTGTGTTGGCGGCGGAGTCGGCAACAACTCATGCGGCGCCCACTCGGTGATTTACGGCAAGACCCTGGACCACATCAAAGAAGTGTCCGTAATCCTGTCCGACGGCACACAGTCTCACTTCCAGGAGTTAGATTCTCGGGAATTGCAAGCCAAGCTCAGCGGGGCGGGGTTGGAGTCGGAGATCTACCGGGGAGTGCGCCGGCTGGCCCAGGAAAATGCCGCCGAGATCGAAGCCCGTTACCCAAATATCATGCGCCGGGTCAGCGGCTACAACCTGGACGAATTCCTGACCGACTCTCCCTTCAACATGACGAAGATGGTGGTGGGTTCGGAAGGGACCCTCTGCGTAATCACCGAGATCAAGATAAACCTGGTGCCGCGGCCCACGATGACCGCCCTGGGCGTGGTCCACTTCCAAGATATCTTCAGGGCCAGCGACGCCGTGCAGCACATCCTGGAGCACGACCCATCGTCCATCGAGATCATGGACAAGAACGTGCTGGAGCGTTCCCGCGCGTCCACCGGCCTCGGTTCCAACATGTCGTTCATCGAGGGTAATCCGGGCGCCATCTTGGTGGTGGAGTTCTACGGAGAATCGGAAACAGAACTCACCGACAAGACGGACAAGCTGAAAGAAGACATGGCCCGCCGCGGCCACGGGTACGCCTGCGTGAACGTGCTGGACCGGGCGGCCCAGGCCAGCGTCTGGGCGGTGCGGAAGAACGGTCTGGGCCTGCTGATGAGCATGCACGGCGACGCCAAGCCCCTGCCTTTCGTGGAAGACACAGCGGTGGACCCGGACAAGATGGGCGAGTTCGTCCGCAGGTTCGATGAGGTCGTCCGGAACCACCAGACAGAAGCCGCCTATTACGGGCATGCCAGTGTGGGCTGCCTCCACATCCGGCCGGTGGTCAGCCTGAAGAGCCAGGACGGCGTGAACAAAATGCTATCCATCGCCGACGAGATCAGCGACCTAGTCAAGGAGTTCGGCGGCTCTCTCAGCGGCGAGCATGGCGACGGAATCGTCCGGGGCGTGTGGAACGAGAAGATGTTCGGTCCGGAGATCTACAAGCTCTTTCAAGAGCTGAAGGGCACGTTTGACCCCGACGGCATCATGAACCCCAACAAGATCATCGATTGCCCGCCCATGGACCAGAACCTGCGCTACGGCGGCGACTACCTGGCCCCATCGCTGCCAACCAAGCTGGATTTTTCGATAGACACCGATTTCGCGGGCGCGGTGGAGATGTGCAACGGCATGGGCGCCTGCCGGCAGCACACCGGGACGATGTGCCCGTCGTATGTGGCCACGAGAGACGAAGAGCATTCCACGCGGGGCCGGGCGAACCTGCTGCGGGCCGCGCTTTCGGGCCATCTGCCCGAAGGCACCATGACCAGCAAGCGCCTCTGGGAGGCCATGGATCTGTGTCTGGAATGCAAGGGCTGCAAGTCGGAGTGCGAGTCCGGCGTGGATATGGCCAAGTTGAAGTACGAGTTCTTGGACCAGTATCACAAGGCGAATGGAACGCCGCTGCGAAACCGGGTCTTCGGGCACATCAGCCGGCTCAGCGCCTGGGGTAGCCGCACGGCGCCCCTATCCAATCTGATGGCCGGCAACCGCGTCGGCAGGCTGATGTCTCAGGTGGTTCTGGGTATCCACCCTAAGCGGAAGCCGCCCAAGTTCGTTCGGCAAACGTTCGCGAAGTGGTTTAAAGGGCGGGGCGGCGAAAATCCCCCTAAATCCCCCTTTACGAAACGGGGACTTGGGACGTCTTCGCTTCAGAGTACGGACACGGTTGTGCTGTTGAATGATACCTATATGAACTACAACTACCCGGAGATTGGGAAGGCGGCGGTGGCGTTGTTGGAGGCTGCTGGGTTGAATGTGGTCCTGTCGGATACCAAATGCTGCGGCCGGCCCATGATCTCGAAGGGGATGCTGGACGACGCTACGGCCAACGCGGTGTCCAACATCGACCAGCTATACGCCTACGCTGAGCAAGGCATCCCGGTCATCGGCTGCGAACCAAGCTGCCTGCTGACCTTCCGGGACGAGTATCCCCAGTTGGTGCGGGACGATCGGGCCCAGAAAGTTGCCGAGAACTCGTACATGATCGACGAATATCTGATGCAACTCCAGGAAGACGGCGAGTTGGAATTGGACCTGGGCAATCTGGAAAAGAAAGTGCTGTTCCAGGCCCACTGCCACCAGAAGGCGGAAATGGGAACGGCAACGTCCTTGGCGGCCCTGCGGCTGGCCCCGGGCTACCAGGTGGAGTTGGTCAACGCGGGATGCTGCGGCATGGCTGGGTCTTTCGGATACGAGAAAGAACACTACGACCTCTCCATGAAGATTGGCGAAGAGGCATTGTTCCCAGCCATCAGGGCCAAGGACGATGACTGGGAGGTGGCCGTGATGGGCGTTTCCTGCCGCCAGCAGGTGGAAGACGGGACGGGCCGGAAAGCAAGGCATCTGGTGGAGGTGCTAGCGGATGCGTTGGAATAGTCTTGCCAGGAACCTTGGTTGCTCAGGTAGGATATCGCGACACGTGCCCGCGCCGGTCCCGCATGCTTCGCGGCCGTCGCAATCAGCAACGCGAAATTCTGTACCGCTGGGCATTCGCAGGGTCGGTGTAACTGTTTTTGACGCACTGGAGCATGTTCGAAGTTTATCCAGCGCCGGTTGCGGGTACAACTGGGGGACCTGCAATTTTTCTTAGGGCGCGGTTATGGAAAAACGGCTGCGGCGCCTAGCACTGCCCCATCTGCATGAGGCGACCTTCGCGCCAGCCTACCTGGCCGGCCCGGACAGTTAGGAATGTGTCCAGGCGTACCTTGCCTTCCTGGACGCCTCCCGCTGAGTCGATCCACTTGAAGTTACCTTCCCGCATGTCGAATACGGCGGCGTCTCCGCTCATTCCGGGGGCCAGAGAGCCTATAGTGTCACTTAGGCCCAAAACGCCCGCAGGGGTGCTGGTGCTGGCGGCGATGACGTCATGCAGGGACATGCCCATGGCGTGGAACTTGCTCACCAGGTCGTTCATCTTATAGACGGTGCGGTCCGGCGGCGGGTTGTGGATGTCGGTGCTGATGGTGTTGGGAAACATTCCCTGCTGCATGGCAGCCTGCGCAACACCAACGTCGCAGTGGACCCCGGCGTGGGCCACGTCCATAATCACGCCCCGTTCGGAAGCCTCCCGAACCTCAGGCCGAATCTTGAGGTTCCGGTCCAGGATGTTCTCCGGAAGGCCGTTGAAGGCATGGGTGCTGATGTCGCCAGGACCCAGGAACTCGAGCACGTCGGGCAAGGCGATGGGGGTGCCGCTGACGTGCACCATCAACCTGGTTCCGGCCTGGTCGGCCACCGCCCGCGCAGCCCTCATGGCTTCATGAGCGTTCCAAGCGGCCACCGCATTGAAATGCATCCGCACCTTGACGCCGAAGCAGAAGCCTGGGTTGTTCTTGATGGCGTCGGCGGTCTGGTCAACGTCGATCATGCGCATGTCGTGTAGCCCGCCCAGCAACAATCGGTTGTTGGCCAAGCCGACTCCGCTCACGTGCAAGAAGGCCAGCAGGCGGGTCCGGTGGGCTGGGAACACGTAGTCGCGCATGGCTTCGTAATTGACGAAGCCGGCGCTTCCGGCGTCGATGCCGGTGGTGGTGCCCGAAGAGAGGCAGATCTCATCGGGGTGGACGGAGGTTGGGTTGCCACCGTGGTAGAAGTGTCCGTGCAGGTCGATCAGTCCGGGTGTGATCAATTTGCCTGTGACATCCACTGAATTACCCGCTTTGGCCGCGTCGATGCGCTCGGAGACCTCGGCCACCAGGCCGTCTTTGAAAGCTATGTCCCGGCGTCCGTCGATGCCCTGGGCCGGGTCCAGTATATTTCCTCCTGTGAGCAGCAGATCATAAGCAGGTGCGGTGGTCATTGGCTTCTCTCTGGTCTGAATTTATCGAGGGGCTATTCGGGACTTCCGTCGACCTCAGGCGCTTCCCAACCGAGATCCACGTTGGGTTGTGGGGCCTCTTGGTACTCAATCCTTCTCAAGCGCGGGTAGACCTGGACCTTGGGGCTTTCCAGGTCCAGGTCGGTTATCTCGTCCGACTCTTCCAGTTGGTGAATACCCCATTTCTCAATGGCTTCGTCCATCATCTTCTGGACGATCTGGGGTGAGCGGCCTTCCAGGCGGCCCAGGTGGTAGGCGAGGGTAACTGCTAACTGGTTCTGGGTGATCTGCTCGAAGGCATCATCGGCTTTCAGGTCGCGAGGCATGCCGCCGGACTGTTCCAAAAGATCGTCCAGCACCTGGCCCATGATATCGGTCAGGCCGCCAAGTTCAATCTCGTGCATGTAGCCGGTCAGGATATCGGTCAATTCGACGACACCCTCATCGGGCAACACGCCGTATATCTCTTCGGGTATATGTTCGTGGGTATGTTCGGTGGTCATAATCAGGCGTCTTCCAATCTGGGATAGGCAGGAATTAGTTTATCACGCTGCGGAGATCAGTAGCCGGTGGCAGCAGTTGTCAACGCCCCAACTACCGGGCCGATGATCCCCCACAATATGCCCAGGTCCAAGGCAAAATCGAGCATGATGATGGCCACCAAGATTCCGGGGCCATTGCGTTGTAATCTGCCGTAGGCGGCAGTATGTTCGCTCGGCACCAAACCGGCCAACACTCGCGAGCCGTCCAACGGGGCCAGGGGCAATAGGTTGAATACCCCCAACAGAAGATTGAAAAAGATAACCACCGCTAGAACGTCGGCGATGCCTTCTCTGAGGCCGCCGGTCATCACATGAACTACACGGTCAAGAGAAAGGGAAGCCGGGACCAGGACCCCCGTCTTGAACGGGATGGCCAGAAGGAAGGCAAACATCAGGTTGGAGAGCGGCCCGGCAGCGGCCACCAGCGCAGTACCGGTGTAGCCGTGGGATAGTTGCCTCGGGTCCACCGGGACTGGTTTGCCCCAGCCGAACCCGGCGATGAACATCATTATCGCGCCGCCGGGGTCCAGGTGACGCATGGGATTGAGACTCAGGCGGCCCAGGCGTCGGGCCGTGTTGTCGCCCAGACTGTTGGCCACCAGGGCGTGGCTGAACTCGTGGATGGTGACGGCAGTTAACAGAGCGAAGACAATCAAGACCGTCAGGCGGAAAAAGCCCGACGGATCATCTGCCAGCAGGTCAAAGGATCCCAATAGCATGGGCTAAGCCAGCGCACTAAGCTGAAGCATGAGCCGGCTATTCGTCGTCGTCGTCGTCCTCATCGGGCTCAGGCGCCGCGTCTTCCCTCTGGGAGGAATAGACCACACCGGGCAGGATGGCGTTGGCCCGGCCGGACTTCTCGGACCCAGCCTTAGGCATGTCCATCAGACTCTTTTTCAGCGATTCCAAGACTTCTTTGCCGGCGGAAACGTCCAGAACCAAGGCGTCGATACCCGCCGTGCGCAGGACTTTCAAGTCGTCAGCGCTGGGCGGTTCGGTAATCTCGGCCAGGAGATACTTGTTCAGGCGTCCGCTGATCCTCGCCACAGTGGCCAGGTCGTCCAAGGTCCAAGAAGATGAGGCGCCGGACATAGGAAACAGCACGGCGTCGATAGGCAGAGCGTTGATATCCCGCAATACTTCGATTCCGGTGTCCGGTTCGATGCACAGCACCGTGGCGGACTCTTCCGATGAAACTGCTCCCATGGCGGTCCCTTTGAGGTGGAACGCCACCACTCCGCTGCCGTCTTCCTCGTAGGCTTTGGCGTCGGCTGTACTCAGGGCGTCGGTCCTGACGCCCCAGATCACGCCCGACAAGGCATCTTTCAAGTCTTTAACCTGGGCTACGCCACTCAGGCCGGACAAAATGATCCCGTCCGGAGAAACTTCGGCTGCGGTGGCGGCACCCGCTTTGTGGTCTCCTGAGACTTGGACTATTAAAGCCAGTCCGGGGACCTTTGCGGCCCGGGCGGGTCCGAACCCCATGCGGGCCGGAGCCCCTTCATTTATCTCATCCAGACGGTCGGTAAACTTACTCATTTATCCCAGTCCCTGTAGATTAGGCAGCCTAGTCGGAGGACCAAGCGGACAGTGTAATTGATTTCGGAAGAGCGGCCCACGGGCAAAAACCTGCCTTAGTCACGCTCCCGGCTGATTATACTCCATACTCGATTTATCGGGCAGTCCTAACCGGTTGATATTCCGTATCCTAGAACCTCTAGGCCCCATTCCGCATCAAATCGACCGGTGGCTAGTCGGACCTGCCATTGGCCTTTATCCTAAAACTTGGTGAATTCATGGCGATCGAGAAACTAGACCTGATCAAGAACCCGGAGACCGCGCCCTTCTCCAAACTGCAGTATCTCAAGTGGACGCCGGAAGATGAAGTAACCGAGTTTTTCAACCGCCTGTTCCATCTGAACGTGGCCGCCCGGGAGACCGGGGACTGGTCCGACGTGGACCGTTTCCTGGAAGAGCAGGGGGACTCGATCGCGGCTAAGGTCGCGGCCCCCATTGCATTTGACGACACGCCTCGGTCCCCTTTCAAGAAGCGGCTGTCCGAGTCGAAAGTCGCGGTCATGGCCACAGGCGACGTTTACGTTGAGGGCCAGATTCCCTTCGATACCGATGGCGACTGGAGTTACCGGGAGATTCCCCTGGACACTCCGTTGGACCAGTTGCGGGTCGCCCACACCCACTACGACACCAACGGCGTTGCCGAGGACGTAGACTCGGTACTGGCCATGCACCGACTGCTGGACATGGAGGCAGAGGGAATGGTGGGCGAGGCTCTGACGCCGACCTACAGCTTCATGGGCTACATCCCCGACCCGTCGGGCCTGATGGAAGTTACAGGGCCGGAGGTGGCAGGAAGGCTCACGGAAGACGGGATGGACGGGGCGGTCATCGGCACAACTTGACCCATCTGCAATCAGTCCGGCGGACTGATTGCCCGGGCCATCGAAGCAGCCGGTATCCCCACAGTGGTGCTCATGGTGCACCGCACCAGGGCCGAGACATTGTCGGTGCCCCGCGGGTTGGTGCTGCGATTACCCTTCGGCCGCCCCTTTGGCGCGCCCGGCAACCCGGAGCAGCAGCGGGTGGTGTTGGAAGACGCGCTGACGATGCTGGGCTCAGCAAGAGAGCCCGGAGAGATCCGCACCATGCCATACCGTTGGCGCCGGGAAGACTACGGCCGCATCCTGACCGAGCGCCACGGAGGCACGTCGGCGGGAATCTAGCGGCCATTCGGCCGAGCATTTCCGGTCGCCCGGAACCTCTCCCCCCAAAGGCTTCCCACGCCTGTCGTTGCCGCGTTTCATCGGCGTACCGTATAATTACGGGCACATCTTATCGTCCGTATTCTAGGTATTGCAGGTAATATTCAAGAGATGCTCTTAGCTATAGACATAGGCAACAGCATGGTCAACCTGGGCGTTTTTGACGGTGAACGCCTGGTCGCCAACCTGCGTGTTTCGACGGACGCCAGGCGCTCCGCCGACGAGTACGGTCTCACACTTCGCGACCTGTTGATGCTGAACGGTGTCGAACTCTCAAGGATCACAGACGTCTGCATGTGCAGCGTCGTACCGCCCCTGACCGGTATCTTCGAGGAACTCATCCAGACTTATTTCAAGGTCAATGCTTTGACCGTCACCGCAGGGGTCAAGACTGGCCTGCAGATCAGCTACGACAACCCTCGGGACGTGGGCGCAGACCGCATCGTGGACGCTGTGGCGGCCATCGAGCTTTACGGCCAACCGACCATCATCGTGGATTTCGGCACAGCCACGGTGTTCGACGCGATCTCAAGGGACGGCGTTTATCTGGGGGGCGCGATATCGCCGGGGATGAACGTCGCGGCCGAGGCGCTGTACTTAAATACATCCCAACTGCGGCGTGTGGAACTGGTGGCCCCGGACTCTGCCATTGGCCAAAACACGACCGAAGCGCTGCAGTCGGGGTTGGTGCTGGGCTACGCCGGCTTGGTCACCGGCATGGTTGCCCGTTTCAAGAAAGAACTGGGGGAGGACGCCAAGGTCGTAGGCACTGGGGGGCTGGCAGACACCATGGCCAGGGTAGCAAACGTGTTTGACGCCATCAATCCGGACCTGACGCTAATTGGATTGCGCCTGATCTACGGCAAGAACCAACCGCCTCCCAAGGTATTAGACTAACCCCATGGCCGGAGCGCTAACGGATAAACACGTAGTCCTGGGGGTCACTGGGAGCATCGCCTGCTACAAGGCGTTGGACCTGGCCAGCAAACTGATGCAGGCCGGGGCCTTGGTGGACACCATCATGAGCTACGGCGCCACCCAGTTCGTCACGCCCCTGGCCTTCCGCAGTATCACCCACCGGGCGGTGGTGACCGACTCCTTTGACCCCGACTCCGAATACAGCGTTGAGCATGTGGCCCTGGCCCAGCAGGCCGACGTTATCGTCGTGGCCCCCGCCACCGTCCACTGCATCGCCAAGCTTGCCCTGGGGTTGGCAGACGACCCTCTGACGACAACGATAGTGGCCGCCAAATGCCCATTAGTGGTCGCGCCGGCCATGGACGGCAACATGTATGACCATCCAGCCACCCAAGCCAACCTGGCCACGTTGCAAAAGCGTGGGGTGGTCATCGCTGGACCCGGCACAGGAAGGCTGGCATCGGGACTGACCGGTGTGGGCCGGTTGCTGGAAACCCCTGAACTACTGGGGCACATCTCCTACGCCATAGGAAAAAACGGCGACCTGGCTGGAAAGACCGTCGTGGTCAGCGCCGGGGGCACCATGGAGCCCATAGACCCGGTGCGGGTGATCACCAACCACTCCTCGGGCAAGATGGGTTACGCACTGGCCGAGGCCGCCCGCGACCGAGGCGCCGACGTGGTGCTGGTGACCGCACCGACCAGCCTGCCCGAACCCGCATTGATGAAGGTGGTGCAAGTCCGAACCGCGGAACAGATGTGGCAGGCCATCCAGAGCCATTTGAAAAAAGCCGATGCGCTGATAATGGCCGCCGCCGTGGCTGATTACCGTCCGACCGAGGCCGCCGATCAGAAGATCAAAAAGGCGGACGACGACCTAAGCATCTCTCTAGCCAAGACCACTGACATCCTGAAATCAGCCAAAGGTGATTTCGTGCGTGTGGGATTTGCCGCCGAAAGCCAGAACCTGGTGGAGAACGCCAAGGCCAAGGTCGGCAGCAAACAACTGGACCTGATCGTGGCCAACGACATCACCGCCGAGGGCAGCGGTTTCGGCTCCGACACCAACAAAGTCACCCTGATCGACCGAGAACTGGCGGTCGAAGAACTCCCCTTGCTTAGCAAATACGACGTCAGCAACCGGATACTGGACCGGGTGAAGCGACTGTTCCGGGACTGACGGTTTCCCTATCAACCCAACGAAACCGGCCCTGCCGTCACTCCGGCGAAGGCCGGAGAAGTAGCGTTTCCAATATCGTGGCTATCGAAGCCGTTGCAGTCATACACACGTAGGGGCACGGCAATGCCGTGCCCCTACGTCATATACGAAGAATCGAACATTTCGCTTTGAGCGATATTGAAAGCGCTTTCCTGGATTCCTGCCTTCGCTGGAATCCCGATGTGGAGGGAGACGTTCGCCTGCCTACCCCGACACTGTCTCCTTAAAGCGTCGAATCGCCTCTATGTGCTGGTCCGGGCCTTGGAGGCCGGCCTTCATGGTGTTCACCGAGAGGTGGGTGGCGCCCGCTTCGTCCCAGGCGGCGGCCATCTTTTCCCAGGTGCTCTGGTCGTCAGCGGCGTAGGATATGCGACCCTCGATGCCGATGGCCTTGGGGTCGCGTCCGGCTTTGGTGGCGTACTCATGCATCTGAGCCAGTTTCTCTTGACCCGCGCTGTCGGGCTGGAACTGGGGAAACCAGCCGTCTGCCATCTTGCCGATGCGCCGGATGACCCGTTCCTCGCCGCCACCCAGCCAGATGGGGATGGGCCGTTGCACCGGCAGGGGATTGATGCCGGCGTTGGTGACCTTGTGGTACCGGCCGTCAAAGTCCACCGATTCCTGGGTCCACAGCAGGCGCAACAACTCGATCTGCTCCTCGCTGCGCCGGCCTCGGTTGGAGAAACTCTCGCCCAAGGCTTCGTACTCGACCTCATTCCAGCCGATGCCGATGCCGAGACGCAGGCGGCCTCCAGTCAGCACATCTACCTCTGCCGCCTGTTTGGCCACCAGGCTAGTCTGACGCTGCCCGAGGATCAGCACGCCGGTGGTGAACTCAATCTTCTCGGTGATGGCGCCCAGATAGCCGAACATCACGAAGGGCTCGTGGAACATGTCGTTCTTGTTATAGGGCCGGTCCCAGCCGTCCCTCTTTGTGTGGTCGGCGCCCAACACGTGGTCAAACACCAGGATATGCTCGTAACCCAAGTCCTCGGCGGCCTGGGCGAAGTCCTTAACCGCGGACGGGTCCGCGCCGATCTCAGTCTGCGGGAATATAGCTCCTAATCGCATGCCAGCCTCCCATCGTGTTTCAGCAATATCGTCGTCAATTCACGCCCAGTATCCAAGTTTGATCAGGCTGCGTCAACCGCCGGTTGGTTTTCCCTTTTCTTGGTCTATAATGCGTGGACTTTCGAACGCGCACAGTCAGATGGGAGGAAACGGATGAAAAGCATCGAGCTAGATTACTCCAAACGTTGCGGGGAAGAACCTAATAAGGGCCACAACCGCTGGCATCCTGACATACCCCCAGTGGTCGAAGCGGACCCGGGCGAAGACGTGGTGATGCAGACCAGGCACGCCTTCGACGGCCAGATCACGCCCACCACCATCGCCGACGACCTGCTGGGCACTGACCTCGGCTTGGTCCACCCTCTCACCGGTCCGGTCTTCGTGAAAGGGGCCGAGCCGGGCGACCTGCTGGAAGTGACGATCCAGCACATCGAGCCGGCCCATTGGGGCTTCACCAGCATCCTGCCGGGGTTCGGGTTCCTTAGGGACGTCTTCACCGAGCCGTATCTGGTGCATTGGGAGATGAACGACGGGTTCGCGCGGTCATCACAATTGCCGGGCGTGGCCATCCCCGAGGCATCATTCATGGGGACCATCGGCGTGGCCCCGTCCCGCGCCCTGCGGCAGGAGATCCTGCTCCGGGAAGACGAACTGCTGCGACGGGGCGGCATGGTGGTAGGCCCAACGCCCGAGGGCGCTGTCCCAGCCCAGGAGCCCTTCGCTAGCGAGGGGCTCCGGACCATCCCGCCAAGAGAGCACGGCGGAAACATGGACATCAAGCAGCTAACCGCCGGTACGAGGCTGATGCTGCCGGTATTCACCGAGGGCGCTCTATTCTCGGCCGGCGACGCCCATTATGCCCAAGGCGACTCCGAGTGCTGCGGCACTGCTGTGGAGATGGACTGCACGCTGCACGTGAGTTTTCGACCCCTGAAAGGGGAGGCCGCGCGCCGCGGCATCCGCTTCCCGATCTTCGAGCGGGACGAGTACTTCACCAGCCCCGAGATGGCGGCCCCCAGGCGTTTCATCGCCGCAACCGGTATGTGCATCTCCAGTGACGGCGTGAACCAGTCCGAGGACGGCACCCTGGCGTCGCGTAATGCGCTCTTGAACATAATTCAACTGCTGATGGAAAGAGGCTGGTCAAGAGAGCAGGCTTACTGCATCTGTAGCGTGGCCGTTGACCTGAAGGTCAGCGAAGTGGTGGACGTACCCAATTTCGTGGTTTCCGCCTTCCTGCCTCTGGATATCTTTGAGGACTGACCGATTCACCTGCGCATTCCACGATGCGCTATACTCACGCCGAATACGGTTGCGTGCCGGTGAAAGACAATGGATAGACGACAGAAAGGAGCAATCACATGAAATTCGGACTGCTATTTGAGATGCAGCGCCCCTACGAAGGCACTGACATCGACTGGAATGCCCTGTACCGGGAAACTCTGGATCAGTGCGAACTGGCCGACCAGGTGGGATTCGACAACCTCTGGTTCGTGGAGCACCACTTCTTATTCGGGTTCTCCGGGTCGCCCTGTCCTGAGGTCATGTTCGGCGCACTCAGCCAACGCACCAAGAACATTCGCATTGGCTTTGGAGTGTCAGTCCTACCCAACCACCATCCCATCCGGGTGGCGGAACGGGTGGCTATGGTAGACCAGCTCACCAACGGCCGGGTGGAATTCGGTACCGGCCGCTCCAACGCCTACGAACAGGTGGGCCAGGGCATCGACCCCCGGGAGACCAGGGAGCGATGGGAAGAGGCGATCGAGATGATCCCTCAGATATGGCAGTCAGAAGAGTTCTCCTGGGAAGGCAAATTTTGGAACGTCCCAGCACGGCGGGTGCTGCCCAAACCCTTCCAGAAACCCCACCCCCGCATGTACCTCGCCTGCACGCAGACAGAGAGCTTCCGGTTGGCTGCCCAGAAGGGTATCGGCGTGTTGTCGTCCGCATCGTACGCCGTGGATATCCTCAAAGAGCACGTGAAAGTCTACCGGGACGCCATCAAGGATGCCGACCCGGTTGGCGCCGAGATCAACGATTACTGGGCCAACAACGTCCACTCATTCTGCAGCAAGGACGACCAGGCCGCCAAGGAGCTTTGCGCCGAGTCCATGAAGACGTTTTTCGGGCCGGATAAGCCCTATATCCAAGGCCGCATCAACGCCTACGAGGAGTTGTTGGAGTCCTGGGGCGGCGTCCCGGACAACCTGAAGGCGGACTTCGGCCGCTGGCTGCGCCAGTCAGACGATGAACACAAGACTCAGGCGGCGGAGGCCGGGATCTCCCTGGACTCCGGACCCGGCGCTGCCCGGGCCGCCGTGGCTGAACTAGACGCAAATATCCTGTCCGACCGGGGCGTCATCATCGCCGGCAACCCTGAAAGTTGCATCAATACCATCAAGACCTATGAAGACGTCGGCGTCGACCAGGTCATGCTGATCATGCAGACGGAGACCATCCCCCACGACCAGGTGATGGAATCCATCGAACTGTACGGCAAAGAGGTGATCCCAGCATTCGCGGACGCCAAGGTCGCTTAAGCAATCACCAGCTAGTGCTTGAAACATTAGTCATCCGGGATTTACCTAGATGTGCGCGCGCGAAGGTTGCGGGTTAGTAGAAACTGAGATCACCCTTCAGTGGGATCCAAGAATCTTAGATTTCTAGCCATCCGTTCGTGGTGAGCCCGTCGCCCACCCTCTTCGCGTCGAACGTGACTGAGGCGCATCCTTCGACACGCTCAGGACGAACTGTTGTGGCCAAAATTCCGCTTAGACTCGCGAGTCGATCTCCGGGATGACTCATGTCTCAGCCGGCTAAATCCGCTTGTCGACATCAACACTTAGCTCAGCGGCCAGCCGCTCTGCTTCGGCAACGGCAGCCACTGTGTATCCCGGGACGCCGCATTTCAGGCTGGAATGAGCGGTGGCGAAACGCGCGCACTTCTCAAGGTCCCAACCTCGCAAACTACCGTAGATATAGGCGGCTGAGAAAGCTGACCCTGCCCCGTTGCCGTCAATCACGTCCACCTTAGGCGCACTCACCCTGACCTTCTGTCCGGAGTGCGCCACCAAACAACCGCGGCTGCCTCCGGTGACCGATACCGTGCCCACTCCTGCTTTCAACAAGCCATCGGCGATCGATTCCAGCCCATATCCCTTATCAGGACTGTCCGCCGACACCTGGCAGACGGTTGCGAATGGAAGTAGCTTGGACAACAATTCGGCGTTCTCGTATTGGTCTTCCAGGTTCACCAGTACCGGCACTCCCAGCCGTGTGGCCACTTCCATGGGCCGTATGATGTGGTCTCCGTCGTACCAGTCAACGTACAGGTAGGCGGCGTTTTCCAACGGCGCCAGATCGGCAGCGTCCAGCGTGGCCAACAGCTCTGGAGTCCTGTGGTAAAAATACGTGCGCGCGCCGCTGGGGTCGGCGATGGAAATCTCTGCCACGGTGGAAACCGCCGGGTCGATTACCATACTCACTGGCACTCCCAGACTGCCTACGGCATCGGCCACCTTACGGCCCAATTCGTCGTCGCCTACCGCAGATGGTATGAGCCTGGTTTTCTGCCCCCATTGGTGGAGCATCCCGGCCACGATGGCCGCGTCGTCGCCGTAGGAGTCGGTCAACTGACTGATGGGCGTTCCTTGGTTGTACACCGGCACCTGGTCTACCACCATCAACTGAAGGTAGCTCAGCACTCCGAAACACACAACTTCGCCAGGAGAATGATATTCCATTGGCTGGCCGCTGCTCATACGTTGCATGGGCGGCGGTCCAGCGCGATGTAATCCGATACCGGTGTCATGGCGTATCCTTACAAAGACCAGTATAGCCATTCCCTGAATCATGGGATTCGAAGCTGACCGAGTCTACGAAGGAGATGTGGCTCCTTCCATTGACGCCAAGCTAGAGGCATAATTACAAGAAGATTCAAACGGAACGCCACCGAGGCTGGCACCAGATTGTCGATGCCAGATATCGTTACGTCACACAGAGCGCGGCTATCCCGTTGCCAGACCGTTAAGCGAGGATTACATGAGACTCGTTTTCGCATCACTATCGTTACTTCTCGTGGTGGCCATCGCGTGTTCGTCGGACTCCACCACCGATTCCGCCACTAGCCCGACACCTGATTCGTCTAGTGGAGCCAATCCGACATCGGTCCCCCAAGCGGCACTTGGGACGCAGGCGACCGCCGTTCCAGTACCCCAATCCACCAGCGAGCCTGCAACCCGTTCCGACGCCAAGAAGATCGTTGAGGGCGGCATCTTTCTCCGACTGGGAGCAGATCCGCCTACGCTGGACCCCCACCTGACCACCGATGTCAACTCGGCAGTCTACGCTGTGGAGATCTACAGCGGGCTGATGACCATTGACCGGAACCTGGCCATCGTGGGCGACCTGGCCGAGAACTGGGAAGTTAGCCCAGATGGACGGACCACCACCTTCCGCATCCATCCCTATGCCAAGTTCCATGACGGCAGGGAGGTAACGGCAAACGATATCAAATGGTCGTTGGAGAGAGCGGCGGACCCGCTCACCGAGGCTTTCAACGCCAGCGTTTTCCTCAATGACATCGTTGGTGTTACTCAGAAATTATCCGGGGCTTCAACTGCGATATCAGGTATCCAGGTGATCAATGACAGCACTGTGACCATTACCATCGACGCTCCCAAGCCCTATTTCCTTTCCAAACTCACCTACCCTGTGAGTTTTGTGCTGGACCAGCAGAATGTGGAATCGGGCCGGGACTGGATCTTTGAACCCAACGGCACCGGGCCCTTCAAACTTGCGGAATACCGACCAGGCGAGTTACTTAGGCTCGAAAAATTCGATGGCTACCACCTAGGGCCAGCCATGATCGACGGGGTAGAATTCTTGATCAGCGGCGGCAATAGCATGCTGATGTACGAGAATGACGAGTTGCACATCACCGGCATCCCACTGAGTCTGTTGGATGGCATTTTGGACCCATCCAGTGCCTTGCGAAGCGAAGTGGTCGCGGCCCCGCCCCAATTCGACATCGATTACTTTGGCCTCAACACAACTGAACCTCCGTTCGACGACATCAAAGTCAGACAGGCTTTCAACTACGCCATAGACCGGCAGACCTTAGCCAGCACCTTGCTCGAAGACCTAGTGGTACCTGCAGCGGGCATCCTGCCACCCGGGTTCCCCGGCTACAACCCAGACCTCCAAGGATATGAATACGACCCGGAGAAGGCCCTCAGATTGATCCAGGAGTCCAAATACGGCGCCTTGGACGAACTGCCCAGGATAATCCTCACCCTGCCAGGCAACTTCGGCGCCGGCGTCAGCCCGTCCATCGAGGCGATGTTGGCCATGTGGGGAGAGAACCTGAATGTGGACATTCAACTTCAACAAACCGAATGGGCCACATTCCTGCAGGACCTCCATCAGAACCGGTTCCAGATGTTCGGCGGTCTCGGTTGGATAGCCGACTACCCTGACCCGGAGAATTTCCTGGATGTCTTGTTCCACAGCAAGAGTAACAACAACCAATCGGAGTACAACAACGGCCAATTGGACATCCTGTTGGAACGGGCCCGTGTGGAGCTGGACGAATCAGCCAGGTTCGAGCTTTATCACCAAGCCGAAGAAATCATCGTATATGACGCTCCGTGGGTGCCGCTCTGGCACTCCAACGGCGGCTCGGTCCTGATCAAGCCGAACGTCAACGACTACTTCCTCTTCCCATTGGTGATTCCAAAGTACCGCTATGTTTATTTCACCGAATAGCCAGGTGAAAAGGACGATATGAAAGTCCATCTGGTGGACGGCACCTACGAATTGTTCCGGTCCTATTTCGCCCTTCCGCCCATCCAGGCGCCGGACGGACGTCCGGTGGGCGCGGTCCGAGGCATCGTGCAAAGCCTTCTCTATCTGCTTCGGGAAGACCAAGTGACCCATGTCGGCTGCGCGTTCGACCATGTTGTGAAGTCGTTCCGGAACGATATGTTCGACGGCTATAAGACCGGCAACGGCACTCCGGAAGACCTGCTGGCCCAATTTGAACTGGCCGAACGGGCGGTGGAGTCCCTGGGGATCCTGGCCTGGCCGATGGTTGAATACGAGGCTGACGACGCCATCGCCACCGCCACCGCTTACTGCACCGGGCTCAGCGAAGTTGAACAGGTGGTTATCTGCTCCCCGGACAAGGACTTGGCCCAGATGGTCCAGGGTGATTCCGTCGTCTGCTATGACCGCCGCCGGGAAACAGTTATGGGCGAGACCGGCGTGATCGAGAAATTCGGCGTCTCCCCCGGTTCCATTCCCGATCTGTTGGCGCTGACCGGCGACGCGGCGGACGGAATACCGGGGATTCCCAAATGGGGCGCTAAGACCTCAGCCCAATTGCTCGCCCAGTACGGCCACATCGAAGACATCCCGCACGATGCCGCTGATTGGGAGGTGAAGGTTAGGGGAGCAGCAGCCGCGGCTGAAAGCCTGAATGCCAATGCCAGCGAAGCGCGTCTATACAAAGACCTGACCACCCTGCGCACCGACGTGCCCATAGCCGCATCCTTGGCGGCCCTGGAGTGGAAAGGCGTCGACCGGGAGAAATACCAGGCGTTGTGCGACGATCTAGGCTTCGGCAGACTGGCCAGCCTACCCCACAAATGGTCTGACGGCTCTTGATTGTAAATACGATCGCCAGCAGACGTAAGGGGCGGGTTTCCAACCTGCCCGGTTGCTGCTCTATCAATTACCGGGCGCGGAGACCTGATTTAACCGCAGATGCGCTCTTGATGGAATTACAATAATGGTGGAGCAATCCGGGTCTCTGGATGCACTGATTTAGGTCTCCAACTAAAGCCCTCTGATCCAGGGAGTTTTGTCGCGTTTTGGGGTGGTACAACCCAGACGCATAGACGCCGCCATTTCGTGCATCTGTCATCCTGAGTGAAGCGAAGGATCTGCCGGACCCGGTCTGGAGTACCAAGTCCCGATGAATCGCCCCAAGGCTGCTAATTTACTCATCGAATGAAGTCCTGCCGGGAGACCTGTTGGGGGTTCGTAATGACGTTATCCGGTTATACGGAGATCTGGTGATTGAGGATCGGTCTGGAGTCCGCCGCGGGGCTAAGGCCACGAGGGCGCGTGGATGATACCGAGGTAGCAAAAGAGTGTCAAACGTGGCCCGCAAGCTTGAGAGACGAAAACCGAGGCTGCGATGGCTGGGGATGGAGGGTTCGAACCTCCGCTTCCTGATCCAGAGTCAGGCGTCCTACCACTGGACTAATCCCCAACGGTGCGGTGCTCTTCCACCGGTCGGAAGGGAAGAACGATGGCCCTTCCGGGGAAGAACCCGTAATCCTATGGTATTGACGGGCCAGAACGGTGTCAAGAAGTGCGTACGCAGGCAACTTGACAACCCTCCTCGTTTGTAACAAAATCGGGTTGCCGCCCGTCAGTCTTGGATAATAGGCTGCCCCCTTTATATGACATCCCAATACAGTCATCGTGCGGTAATTTCGGCGAAGATCGAGGGATAATCAATGACTCTGATGAAAACCGCCAACCAGTCTGAGGCCACGGTTTCAGGGCACAAAATTGAGATGCACAAATCCGGCTCAGGACCGCCCCTGCTCTTTTTGCACGGAGGCGGAGGATTCGGGACTTTCGACCCCACGGCCAGTCCGCTAGCGGAGAAATTTACCGTGTACGCACCGTCCCATCCCGGTTTCTTCGGCTCAGAGCGGCCGGACTGGCTGTACACGATCAACGACCTGGCCCATTTCTACAAGGATATGGTCCAAGAGTTGGGTCTCGAAGACTACGTCTTGGTCGGGCATTCTGTGGGCGGCTGGATCGCCGCCGAGATGGCGGCAATGGACCATCACAACATCAAGGGATTGGTCTTGATTGACGCGGCGGGAGTCCGCCCCGAGAAGGGCGAGATCACCGAGGTCTTCATGGTTTCCGGCGATACCCGGCTGAAGCTGGGGTTCCACGACCCCTCTCAGGTACCCAGCTATGACGTCATATCGGCGGACCCGACCCCAGAAGGAGCAGCTATCGCGCATGGCAACATGGAGATGCTTTCCAGGCTGTGCTGGCGGCCCTACCTCCACAATCCCAGCCTGCCTCACTACCTGGGCAGTGTGAAAACTCCGGCGCTGGTCGTCTGGGGCAAGCAGGACGCCATCATCCCCGTGGAATGCGGCGAGATGTATTCCAAGCTGCTACCGAACGCCACGTTGAAGTCCATCGACAACTGCGGCCACAGTCCTCAGATGGAGAAACCCGACGAGTTCAACGCCGCCATGGCCGCCTTCTTGGGCGAACTCTAAGCAGGTCGTCCTCCGGCATCCGATACCAAGAAGTAGGGGCGCTGCCTGCAGCGCCCCTACTTCTTTATTGCTGAAATCTGATAGCTGACGGCTAAGAGCTAACCAATCACCCCGTCATCCCGCCAAGACTCGACCTCTGCCTTGGTGAAACCCAGGCTCTCCAGTATCTCGCCGGCGTGCTGGCCCAGAGCGGGGGAAGCGGCGGGAGGGGTTGGAACGGTGCCCCGGAAATGGGCCATTGGACCCATCATCTTCACCTTGCCCTCTTGAACGTGTTCTACCTCAGTGACCAGGCCGTTTGCCACCACCTGGGGGTCGTCGAACATCTCCTCGATGAAGCGCACCGGCCCAGCGGGGATGGCCCGTTCCTCGAAGATCTGTAGCCACTCGGCGCTGGGTTTCTCGGCGATCAACTCCTCGGCTCGCTGCTCCAGCGCCTGGCTGTAGGCCCGGGACTCGGGCTTAGTTGGGTCCCAGCCCGGCTCCAGGCCGTCGTCAGTGAGGCCCAGGGTTTCCAACAAGCGGCGGCGCAGCGGGTCGCTGAGACAGCCGACGCCGATGGGGGAGTCCTCGGTGTAGTAGACCCGGTAGTAGAGATTACCGTGGTGCTCCCGGCGGCGGCTTCCCGGCGAGGCGGCTACCATCTCTTCATAGGTGGCGCCTTCCGCCCGTTTCGCTTCCAATTCTTTAATCGTCTTGTCCCTAGTCTCCCCGTCCAGCGATTCCACGTGCAGGAACCGGGCCCCCATCAGCGAAAGTGCCGACGCCAAGAGGCTGGTCTCGATTTTCTGTCCTACGCCGGTGCGTTCTCTGGCGTAGAGCGCGGCGCAGACCGACCAGGCCATGCATATGCCGGCCGAGGTGTCGATCAAAGGGCTGGACCAGACCCACGACGGAACTCCGTCCAGAGTCTTGGTCTCGGAGGCCACCATCCCGGTCATGGCCTGGACGATCATGTCGTAGCCTGGGCGGTCCGCGTCGGGGCCTTCCCGGCCGTAGGCGGTCAGTTCGCAGTAGATCAACCGAGGATTGATGTCGGACAGCGTCTCGTAGTCCACGCCCAATTTGGCCGCGACATCGGGCCTGAAATTGACCAGGGCGATGTCCATCTTCGGGATCAGCCGCTTGAGGATCTCGGCGGCGCCGTTCTTGGTCAGGTTCAGCGGTAGGCTGCGTTTGCCCCGGTTATACGTCATGAAGGTGCGGCTCTCGGTGTCAGTGAACCGCTGAGTCAGCCGCCAGGGCTCGCCCCAGGGCGGTTCCACCTTGATCACGTCGGCGCCCAAGTCGGCCAGCAAGCGGCCAGCTAGGGGCCCAGCGATGATCTCGGTGAAGTCGACGACCTTGACGTCGTCCAGGGGTCCGGGCATGGGGAGTTCCTCCAAGCAGATCGCTGACAGCGATCTACCGCCAGCGTTCAGCAATTATGCCGACTAGGCGTTGCTGCTGCAATGGGCCGGTCGCTTCGAAGATGTCAAATCTCTGCGGGCCATCGATTCTCCCTTACCCTAACCCTCTCCCTCGAGGGAGAGGGGATTTTTGACCTCTCTCAAATTGGCTCCTCCATGCCTGGCTCATGAGTGTTATAATTGCTGAGCGTCGGGGTGTGGCCCAGTCCGGCAGGGCACCTGCATGGGGTGTAGGGGGTCGTCGGTTCGAATCCGACCACCCCGACCATCAACTCTAAAACGACCGGGATCGAGCCTGGAGACCGCCTTTTAGGCGGTCTTTTTTTGCGCGGGGCCCAGACCCGCAAAAAAAAGCGACTCCCTACATATTCCCTCTCCTTCGTCCTTCCTCCAAAAGCTTGCCCGCCAGGCAATTCCCATAAAGGAGGCAAGGTTCCATCATGGGATCGATGAAAAGAAGACGAAGGAAACAAGGGGCCGTGGGCGCCGGGCGAACCGACCTGCAAGATCTCATGGGGCATTTCGAGGTCCATAACCGGACCGAGGGCAAATCGCCCCGGACCGTCGAGTGGTACAACCTGGCCCTGGGAAAACTCAGGGACTGGCTGATCGAGCAGGGCGAGCCCACCGTCTTATCCGCGCTGGACGAGTTTCGAGTCAGAAGGTTCTTACTTGATCTCCAGGAGAAACCCGGGATCAAGGGCCCCCGCATGTCCAGCCACACCATGTACGCCAGGGTGAACGCCCTCAAATCCTTCTTCAACTGGCTGAACAGGCAAGGCTATACCGAAGAGCACCGGCTCTCCGGCTTGAGATTGCCCAAAGTCTCCGAGCTGGTGATAGAGCCCTTGAGCCCCGATGAGATAGGCCGGATCCTAAGCTCCATGAACCCGAATGCCGCCATGGGATCAAGGAACACCGCTCTAATATCCATCATGCTGGACACGGGTCTCAGGCTTTCCGAGGTGACCAGCCTGAAAGACAAAGACGTCCATATAGAAGACCGCTACCTGAAAGCCATGGGCAAAGGCTTGAAGGAGCGGGTGGTCGCCTTCGGGTCCTCATGCCAAAAAGCGCTCCTTCAATACCGCCACCGGTTCCGGGGCGAGCCCGTCTTCTTCGAGACGGGGGAGTTCTTCTTAAGCATAGACGGCCATTCGCTAACCGCATCGGCCCTGAGATGCCTGGTGAAACGGATCGCCAAATCCTCCGGGGTGAACCGGCTCCATTCCCACCTCATGAGGCATACCTACGCCACCATGTTCTTGCTGAACGGCGGTGACGTCTTC
>NZVX01000006.1 GCA_002698265.1 Chloroflexota bacterium
CTTCTAAGCCACTGCGTGGCGGCAGTGGAGCAGCAGCTGGCCACTTGCAACCTTGTTTCCAGCATGTTCCTCTTGCAGCCGATCGTCCCTTCTCCCTGCAGGGAGAAGGTTAGGATGAGGGTAGACTGCTTCTGCGCCAACCATCACTCTAGAGATGGAAGGCCCTCACCCTAGCCCCTACCCCTTCTAGGGAAGGACGACGGGAAAGGGGACATTCGTCTTGGGCGGGGGCGGTTCGTTACTTACCCTGCTTGATCCAGTCGGCTACGCGTTCGCCGATCATCATGGTCGTTACGTTGGTGTTGGCGCGGATGCAGTCGGGCATTATCGATGCGTCCACCACCCGCAGGTTCTCCATGCCGTGGACCTTGCCGTACTGATCAACGACGGCCATGGGATCGGAGGACGGGCCCATCTTGCAGGTGCAGGAGACGTGCTGTGAGGTGGATACCTCCCGGTACAGGAACTCGTCCAACGCCTCGTCAGACTCCAGTTGGGCGTCGGTTGGCTCGATGCGCTCCTGAATGATGTCCCTGAAGGCCGGGTCCTCACCCAGGGCCACGCAGATTCGTACCGTCTCCCGGAGCCGCGCCCGGTCAAACTCCTCTTCCAAGTAATGGTAGTCCAATCTCGGTTGCACCGATGGGTCGGCCGACTGCAGCCGCAATTCTCCGGCCCCCGCGGCCAGTTGGATCCCACTGGACATGCGAATGCCCAGGGGCACCATCCGGTCGCCACCCCGGTTGATCCGCTCGGTGGCGAATGATTGCATCGAGACCTTCATGTCGTTTCTGAGGTCGGACCCGCCCGCGGTGTAGCGCAGGGTCGCCTGCATCCGGGGCGCGTTGCCGTCCAACTCAACTTCGGGCTTGGTGCGCCAGGTCACGAACACCAGGGGATGGTCACGCAGGTTCTGGCCGACACCTGGCGCGTCGTGGACGACTGGAATCCCGAACTCTTCGAGTTGGGCCGTCGGTCCGACACCCGAAAGCATCAGGATATGAGGCGAGCCGATGGCCCCGGAACTCAAGACAATCTCGGAGCCTTCGACGGTGAAGGTCTCGCCGCCGCTCTCTACCTCGACGCCGATTGCCCGCTTGCCATCGAACAAGATGCGCTGGACGTGACAATTGGCCCGGATAGTCACGTTGAGACGGTGTCTGATCTGGTCCAGATAACCCAGAGCCGTGCTCATGCGGATGCCGTTGGGGTTATTCAGCGGAGTTGGCCCTACACCGGTTGAGTCCGGGTTGTTGTGGTCTGGAGAGTCCGGGTAACCCGCAGTTCGGCAGGCCTGATAGAAGGCCTCGGTGGCCGGATGCCAGGTGTCCCGGGCGAAGCGGTGCATCACGATGGGGCCTTCCGTACCGTGGAAGTCATCGCTGAAGTCTGTGTCGGTCTCTATCTTCCGAAAATAAGGCAGACAGTCCTGGAATTTCCATTCGGTGTTGCCCATCTTCGCCCAGGAGTCGTAGTCCTCGGGCACGCCACGTAGGAATACCTGGCCGTTGATGGCGCTGGAACCTCCGGTGACCTTGCCTCGGGGCACCATCATCTCCGGCGCGGTCTCGGTGGCCTTGCCGACGAACTGCCAGTTATGATCGCTGACCATGATGTCGATCTCGGTCGCGTAGCCGAATTTCACTTCCTCGGGCAGTTGCTCAAAGTCCGGATAGTCCGGCCCCGCCTCCAACAGGAGGATATTCTTGTCGGGGTCTTCGGAAAGCCGGGTTGCGACGATTGACCCGGCCGAGCCGGCGCCCAGAACTATGTAATCGTATTTCATGTCCCCTCCGGTAAAAATGGAGTCCTTCCGCGGCAGATCACCTGCTTGCGGAAGGACTTCGGTCTTGTGCGGGCAGACGTCCTAGAACAATGCTTCTGGAGTTTGGATGCCCTCGAAATCGGCTTCGGAGGCCGGGGCTTCCGGAGTGATACCGAGGTTGTTCTCCATGTAGTGGTAGACCTGCTTCAGGTGGTGGGTGCTGTGGCTCAATATGATGTTCAGCAACTCCAGGACAGTCACTTCGCCGCCGTAGTGGGCCGGTACCTCACGGTCAAATGCCTCGGTGTTGCCGCTATTTAGGAAGGCGATTATATCGGTACGGACTTTGTTGCCATACTCGACGATCTCCGCGGCGGTATAGACGTCCTTCAGCCGTTCGTCCGAGGCCCGCATGTCGTCTTGGCTCATGCTGCCCACCTTGTAGCTCAGATAAGCCACCTCGGGAAACGACATGATATGCATTACGGTTTTCCGCCCGGTCCACGGACGCCACGGCACGTCGGCATCCAGTTGCTCCTGGGAGAATTGAGTGGTGGCCCGGCACGCGGCTCTTAGGATCTGTTCGTATTTGTCGGCCAGCCATTCGGTCTTACCCGATAGATCAACTTTCACGTCTAGCTTGAATGCTGGGATCAATTTCTTGGGGAAGTAACCGATGATGACCTCTTTGTCATCGATGATCGTGACCGGTAAAGCCTTGATTCCCCGGCTGCGCAGGTCCTCCATCGCTTGATGGTCTTCCAATACGTTGTGGTGCTCATACTGAACACCGTTGGACTTGAGGAATTCCTCAAGTGTCCGGCAGCTAAATCAACCAGGTTGCGTGTAAACGTGGACGTTCATGGCACCCTCCAGTGATCGTTGTCCAATAGTTACTAAAACGAGCGGCCCACCGGGCCTCGAAAACCAAAGACATCCTAACACGAGCACGAGGCCAAAGTTTAGACCCCGGATTCTTACACCCAACGAGTCCGCTTGCGAATAGAAACCCCCTATGACAGACTGATTTGATGCTCTTCGTCTCGATGCCGCCCGAACGAAGCATGGCTGCAACTCTTTGAAGGTAACCACGGCTTTCTCATCCGCGGCCGTGATTCTTCTTGTTTTGGCGGCCTGTACTGAGTCCGTCGAAGAGGACTCGCCGGCAACGGCGCCTGTTTCCATAGATGCCACGGCAGTTGTACCCACCGCCACTCCACCGCCCAATGTCGTCCTATCTCCGGTTCCGGCCCGGCGGCCGGCTACTGTGCCTTCGCCTACTCCAGTGCCTGCCGCGACTGGTACGCCGGTTGCCACTCTCACGCCTGTACCGCCCACAGCCACTCCGCAGCCAACGGCAACACCCATACCACAACCCACGCCGACTCCCCTGCCCACCGCCACGCCGCGGCCACCACGGCCAGGCTCAACCCAGATTGACCTCGGCGGAGGGATCGTACTGAGCATCTCTCCGGAGGCCGCCGTCGAAAGCCGTGACGTTTCTTTCGCCCTAACGGGACTACCCGCCTGGGAGCCAGTCTCATTCACGTTCGTCGATCCCCAGGGCATTCCAGCCTCGTGGATCACCGCCGAAGACGTGCATGTGTTGGAACTGGACCGGTCGGAAGTCACGACCATCCGGATGTACCCCACGACCCTGGGTGAACTGGAGTGGACACGTTACGGCGCGCAAGACGAGGAAGGCGAATGGTCGGTGGACATCAACATTGGGGGCGGCATTTATACCGCGGCCTATACGGTGGAAAGCCTGACGCTAAGAGACTTCGAAAAGGTGTCGCTGGGAACGCTGCTTACGAAGCATGAGGCCCGGGGTTTCAACGTCTACTACTCAGACCTGGTCCCGACCGCCTTGGTTGCCGACCTCCAAGAACACTTGAGCGATACCGTTTTGCTCTTGGAACGGCGCATCCAGTCCGAAATGAGCTCGGTCCCCGACGTTTATCTGCTCGGCAACCGGGAACTTATGAACCTAGTCAGTACCGTAACGGGCATCAACCTTGGCTTTGAAGACGGTTACTACATCAACGGCGGGCAACTTCCCGGTATATTCATGCGGACCGACCTGCCGGGCACCGATGTGCGCCGGTTGCTGACCCACGAGTACATCCATCATGTCTTCGACGGCCTGGCCAACGACGAGATACTGCCGGCCTGGCTAACTGAGGGTCTTTCCAAGTATTACGAATTCGACACCGCATCGTCGGGGCCACGGTCGGATGCGACCCGGCTGCGGCAATTTAGGTCGACCGACTTGGCACGCACGGCGGCCCGCTCTGATTCGTTATTCAGTCTCGCGGCCCTGGACAACCAGAACGAATGGAACTCCCGGACAGATCAGGACGAACTCGCTCTCCAATACGCCGAGGCCTACATGGCGGTGCGCTTCTTGATCGAGACCTACGGTCCACTGGCCGGGAAAGACCTGGTCGAGGTAATCGGCCTGGGGACCAGCCTTTCCGAATCGTTGGAGACGGTAACGGGCCTGGATATCAGAGTCTTCGAGTCCCAATTCAACCGTTGGCTGGAGCGATGGGAAGACCCGGAAAGAGCCCCATTATCGAATTATCTGATCGAACTGGATGCAATCTTAGCCAAGGAGACTGCCAATTCGGAACAGCGGGCCGAAAACCTAGGTACGTCGATGACCAGACAGGAGTCGATCAGCAGTAGCGCCGCTCTGGCCCAGTCCACTGAAGAACTGGTCGCCGCACTCCAATTACTGTCTCCACCGGAACGGGCCCGAGAACTGCATCAACAGACCGAAGACCACCTTGGCCGCGTCCTGGAATGGCTTTCTTTGGAATTTCAGGCGTCTCAGACCCAAGACAACGTCCCTCTCAGGGCCGCGAACGCCATGATTCCGGAGCTGAGCGCCAGGGATTTCACGCTTAAACGCAACCTGTCCCACCTCAAGTTCATATTCAACATCCCCGATTAGTCTCAGCCCGGCCAACGACAGGATGCCACGGCTGGGCTGATATGCGATAATGCAGTCTGCCCACGAGGGGTCCTTTGGGACCATGTGTTTATTGAACATCCCAAGATAGGAGCAGGCCCAAATGAAGTATGACTACATCATCGTCGGCGCCGGTTCAGCCGGCTGCGTCATCGCAAGCAGGCTATCGGACGACCCTAACAAGTCGATCTTGTTGCTGGAAGCCGGGCCCGACTACCCCGACTTCGAGCACTACCCCGATGACTTGAAATTCGGCTACAACCAGACAGCATCCGCCGTGGACGCGCCCCACAACTGGTCGTTCCAAGGCAACACCACGCCGGAACAGACCAATCCCATCCCGGTGCCCAGAGGCCGGGTTGTGGGCGGCTCCAGCGCCATCAACGGCCAAGTGCTGCTGCGCGGCGTCCCAGAGGACTACGACGCCTGGGCCACCTTGGGTAACGACCAATGGGGCTTCACCGACGTGCTGCCCTACCTGAGAAAACTTGAGACGGACACGGACATCCAAGATGATTTCCACGGGTCGGAAGGACCCATCCCAGTCCGCCGCCACAAACAAGAGACGTGGCTGCCAGCCCAGAATGCGTTCTACGCCGCCGTTCGCGACCAGGGCTATCCCAACGACCCGGACATGAACCACCCGGAGTCCGGCGGAGTCGGGCCGATCCCCATGAATAACCCCAACGGCATCCGCATGAGCACCTCCCTGACCTATCTGGCCGAATGCCGGCACCGGCTGAATCTCACGATCAAAGCCAACGTGACAACTCACCGGGTCATCTTCGAAGGAAACCAGGCCACCGGGGTCGATGTGGAGAGCGACGGCGAACGATTCGTGGTGGAAGGCTCAGAGATAATCCTGTGTTGCGGGGCCATCGGCTCGCCCCAACTGTTGATGCTGTCCGGAGTCGGCCCCGCGGATGTCTTGAAAGCACTGGGTATCCCAGTGATCCTTGAGGCGCCGGGAGTGGGGCAGAACCTGAGGGACCACCCCAACGTCCGGGTGCCCATCGAAGTCCAAGACGATTTCCCCCTCAACCCCGAGGACCCGCGTTCGCAGGTGGCCCTCCGCTACACCGCCACCGGGTCTGACTTGAGAAACGACATCCAGATCATGGCGTCGTCCTTCTCCTCTCCAATCTCCGGCGACCCATTGGAAGCCGAAGGCATTCGGTTCACCTGTATTTTGGAACTGGCCTACGGTTCCGGCCACCTGAAGATCACATCCACCGACCCCAACGTTCAGCCAGAACTGAATTACAACTACTTCCAGGACGACCCTCGTGACCTCTCGCGGCTCAATGAGGCGGTCAGGAAGTGCGTCCAGATCTTGGAACACGAAGACTACAAGCCAATAGTGAAAAGGCTGATCGAACCCGAGGCGGCCGATCTGGCGTCTGACGAGGCCTTAAACCTCTGGCTGAAGAAGAGCGTCACCACCACGCAGCACATATCCGGCACCTGCAAGATGGGTCCGGACTCGGACCCCATGGCGGTGGTCGACCAGCAGGGCCACGTCAAAGGACTGCAGAGACTGAGAGTCGCCGACGCGTCGATCATGCCAGATTGCATCCGGGCCAACACCAACTGCACGACGATAATGATCGGCGAGCGCGTAGCCGACTGGATCAAACAGGGCTAGCAGGAGCAAGAATGCGATTCGGCAGCTTCGTTTTTTCGATCAGCGCCGACCAAGACAACGACCAACAGGTGATCGAACAGACCCTCCGCGAGATCGAACTTGCGGAGGAGGTAGGGTTCGACGCCGTTTGGCTCACCGAGCACCACTTTGATGGGGCGGTGGCATACGCCGACCCGGTAGTCTTCGGCGCTGCCGTGGCCGCCCGGACCAAACGCGTCCTCATAGGGTTCGCAGTGGTCGAGATGGCGCTACACCACCCGGTACGCCTAGCAGTACAGACATCGCTCTTGGACAACCTGAGCAATGGCAGACTGATCATGGGCACGGGCAGGGGTTCAGCCTACAACGAGTACGAGTACATCGGCTTCGGCATCACCCTGGAAGAGGGGCGGGAGATGCTGGACGAAGCCGAAGAACTGCTGGTTAAGGCTTGGACCGAAGACGATGTGGTCCATAAGGGGCGTTACTGGGACTTGTCCTTCCCGGGACTCCGGCCCCGGCCGGTCCAGAAACCCCACCCGCCCATCGTCCGTGCCTGCATCTCCGAAGAATCAATGGTCGCCATGGGCCAGGCCGGAAGGCCAGTGCTCATCGGAGTCCAGACCTTAGACACTTTGCGGCACCGTTTCGGCCGGTACCGGGCAGCCCTGGAAAACTCGGGACTGAATGAGGCCCAGGTAGAAAACACCCTGGACCAGACGTGGGCGCAGCGAGGGCTGTTCGTCTGCGACAGCGACCAAGAGGGCTTGGAAGTAGTCGAGGCAGGCCTGTCACGGTACAAGGCCCACCTGCTGGACGCCCGAGTCAGGTTCAATCCCGGTGGCGCGCCGCCGCCTCTTCCCGGCACACCTCCCCCAGCGAGCGAGATCGTGGAGCACGCCTTCTTGGCCGGGACACCGGCCACCGTGACAGGCAAATTGGAAGAACTGCGGGACACCGGCGTCCGCAACATGCTGCTCAACCCCAACGTGGGCCAGATACCGGCCAAGCAGGTGGAAAGATCGCTGCGTCTGTTCGGTGAGAAAGTTTTACCCAAGTTCAAGGACTAATAGCCGTGCCAGACCTCAGCCCATTCGACCTAACCGGTAAAGTGGCCGTGGTCACCGGCGGCAACGGCGGTATAGGCTTGGGCATCGCGATGGGGTTGGCCGGCGCCGGGGCCAACATAGTCGTAGCCGCCCGCAGCGTCGAGAAGACCGCCCAGGCGCTGGAAGACATCCGGGCGCTCGGCGTTGAAGCTCACGGAATCACCGTCGATGTTACCCAGGAGCCGGCGATCCAGCGCATGGTCACCAACACCATCGACCACATGGGCCGTCTGGACATCCTAGTCAACAACTCGGGCATAGCTGTGAGGGCCCAGCCCCAAGACTTGACCGCTGCCCAGTGGGACTCGGTGGTGGACGTGAACCTGCGGGCAGCGTTTCTGGCCTCCAAAGAGGTCTACTCTCACATGGTCGGCGCAGGTGGCGGCAAGGTGATCAACGTGGGCTCCATGTACTCGCTCTTCGGCAGTGACTGGGGCGCGCCCTACGCCGCTAGCAAGGCGGGTCTGGTCCAGTTGACCAAGAGCCTGGCGGTGGCATGGGCCAAGGACGACATCCAAGTGAACGCCGTCCTACCCGGATGGTTCGTAACCGACCTGACCCGCGGCATCCCCGACGCCGACCCCAACCGGTACGACAACATCAACCGCCGCATCCCCACCGGCCGCTGGGGCGAACCGTCAGAATTGGGCGGCGCTGCTGTGTTTTTGGCCAGCGCGGCATCGGACTACGTCACGGGGGCTGCTTTGACTGTTGATGGCGGGTATTCTTCGGCGTAGAGCCGAACCGCGGTAATACGCATTTTGGAGGCAAGACCATGGCCTTTAAATACCCAGAATTCTTGGTGGAGACCGAATGGCTTGCTGAACACCTGAACGATAGCGATATCCGCGTTCTAGACTGTACCGCCTTCAATCGGGCCGATGGAAGCGGCGGAGTTCGCGCCGAAAGCGGCCGCGAGTCGTGGGCCATGGGACACATCCCTGGCGCTGGACACGCGGATTTGGTCAGCGATCTCTCCGACAATGATGCGCCTTTCCGGTACATGCTTCCCCAGATCCCACAGCTCGCCCAGGCATTTTCGGGCTACGGTGTGGGCGCCGGTACCCGGGCGGTGCTATACGACTCCACTTCTGGTTCCTGGGCCACCCGCATCTGGTGGATGCTGAGGGCCATCGGATTTGACGACGCCTATGTTCTCGATGGCGGATTGCACAAGTGGAAACTAGAAGGCCGCCCGGTGAACAGCGACCCATCGACCTATCCTCCCGCTATTTTCCTCGCCAAACCCAGGGCAGGACTCATGGCAAACAAGGATGAAGTGCTGGCCGCGCTGGACCTAGGCGCAACCTGCGTGTTGAACGCTCTCAGTAAAGAACAACACCTGGGCTCGGGTGGAGCCAATTACGGACGTGCCGGCCGAATTGCCGATAGCGTCAACGTCCCAGCTGGAGATCTGACGGACCCCGTCACCCACGCCTATCTGCCGGCCAAACAGTTGGCCCAGAGGTTCGCCCAGGTCGGCGCAGACCGCGCGGAACGGGTCATCACCTACTGCGGAGGCGGCATCGCCGCCAGCAACGACGCCTTCATCTTGACCATGCTGGGCTACGAGAACGTGGCAGTCTACGACGCGTCCATGTCCGAATGGGCGGCCGATCCATCACTACCGATGCAGACGGGATAGCCAAAAAGTCCGTCGATTTACTCGTCCTGATAACGAGGCGAACATGACCCAGGAAAACCCATCCCCACGCTTTCCATCCATCCCGGACATTAGCCAACGGGACGCTACAGACCTGTTTCACCGGGAAGAACTGCAGCTTGCTCTGCGCAACCGGGGTATGCCGCTAGAGGCTATGCGCTATCCAATCACGCCTTCAGGAATGCATTATCTCGTCATCCACTTCGATATCCCTGACCTGGATGCCGACACATGGCAGCTCAACGTGGGCGGCCTGGTCTCCAATCCGCTCAATTTAAGCCTGGACGACATCAAAGCGCGGCCGTCCCGCACTATGGCAGTGACCATGGAATGCGCCGGCAATGGCCGGTCTCTACTGAATCCTCGTGTCATCAGCCAGCCATGGTTCACCGAGGGAATCGGCAACGCCGAATGGACCGGCACTCCGTTGAAGGGAATCCTGGATGAAGCCGGTATCAAAAACGAGGCGGTGAACATCGTTTTTTCCGGCGCCGACCAAGGGATCCAAGGTGATGAGGTCCAGATCTACCAACGCAGTCTGAATTTGGAAGAAGCCAGCCGTGAAGAAATGATGTTGGTCTATGAGATGAACGGCCAGGCTTTGCAGCCCCAGCATGGCTACCCCCTTAGGCTTCTTTTGCCAGGCTGGTACGGAATGGCCAGCGTCAAATGGCTTGATACGATCGAGGCCATCGGGAAAGAGTTTCTGGGATTCCAGATGACCACGTCCTACCGCTACACTCAGGTGAAAGGCGAACCCGGTGAGCCTGTGACGCTGATACGCGTCAGGGCATTGATGGTTCCTCCCGGTATCCCGGACACGGCAACACGGGGTCGCTTGGTCACCGCCGGGACGCATCTGATCACCGGAAGGGCCTGGGCCGGCCGCATGGGAATATCTCGAGTGGAAGTCAGCGTTGACGGTGGGTCAAGTTGGTCCGATGCTAGGCTGGGCGAGCAAGTCTCCACCTTCTCCTGGCGGCCCTGGTCATTTGAGTGGAACGCGGTCCCCGGACGGCATACCCTTTCCGTGCGGGCCACCGATACAGACGAGAATGTGCAACCCATCAAACAGTTCTGGAACGCCCAAGGCATGGGCAACAACATGGCCCAACAGGTCAGGGTATTGGTTGAGTAAGGGACCTCGGTCCATGGCCTAGCGTCGGGTCAAGACAATCAGATTTGTATTCTTCGCTCATTCTGGGTTGAGCAAACGCCACCTGCATCCATCTTGGCATCGGGCATTGGCGTACTCTCAATCAGCACTTGGCTCGAACAGATATCCAGAGTAGCCTAGATTGTTGTTTATGGTGGAGACGAAGTAGCGTCGAACTCGGCCTGAAACACGGGTTGGCGGTTTCGGTATGGGAATCGAACGCTGCGTGTCGTGGATCTGCAAGCTCGAACACGTGCGCGAAACGATCCCGTACCCACGTATGCTGCACAGACTGTATCCCTGATGAAGATAGGCATGGTTTCTCTCGGGTGTCCGAAAAACCTC
>NZVX01000007.1 GCA_002698265.1 Chloroflexota bacterium
CGGCATTAAACTCAGATGGGGTTAGCACTCTCGTACTGAGAGTGCCAGGCTATGGTAGAACGGGCACAAGACCTTGTCAAGATTGACGTGTCCGGCCTAGTATTTAGGGGTTGGCTCTAGGGCGCGTCCAAGCGCCGTTTCACCGTCGATAATCTAATATTAAATGTATCCGAATTCGTACAAAAATCCAGAGGAGAAATCAGCATCGCCATCCACCCCATAACTACAGGACCTGTGCTCCTGTCACTGAATTCCAATGTCGCGACCATCACCCTGAACCGGCCGGATAACGGCAACCGGGTCGACGGGGAGATGGCGGACGCCCTGGGCGAAGCTTGCCGTCTCATCTCGGAGGACGACGGTCTCCGGCTGGTGGTTCTGACCGCCAACGGAACCGTCTTTTCGATAGATGTAGGGAGTGCCGCCACCGGAAAACCCGGCGTGCCGGTCGCCGGCCTGGCGGTCCCTGTTTTGGTGGCGTTGAACGGGGATGCCACCGGCCCCGGTCTGGAGCTGGCTTTGGCGGGGGACCTGCGCATCTGCGTGCCTCCTGCCCGGTTCGGGTTTCCAGGTCTTACCCGTGGCGTACTACCCCAAGACGGCGGCACGCAACGGTTGCCGCGCCTGGTCGGGCCGTCTTGGGCCCGGGACATGCTCCTGACCGGCCGCATGGTGGATGCCAAAGAGGCGCTGTCCATCGGTCTGGTTAACCGGGTGGCCGGCGACCTGGATACCTTGATTGCTGAGCTGACCGAGCAGATAACGGCGGGAAGTCCCCTGGGCGTCCGATACGTCAAGGAGGTTGTGGGCAAGGGGATGGACCTGTCATTGGACCAAGGGCTAGAACTAGAAGCCGACCTGAACGTTATACTTCAGTCCACGTCCGATCGGGCCGAGGGAATCAAGTCGTTCTTGGAAAAACGTGGCCCGAATTTTACTGGGTCTTGAAGAAGCACCCTGTCATAACTATGAAAAAGGAAATCCTGTGAAGTTAAAACTGGACCTCCACACCCACGTGTGGGAGGCATTCAATTTCGCGCCGCCGTCGGTAGCGATCGCGGAAAAAGTTGTTGCTCAGATCAAGTCAATGGGTATCGACGGCATCGGAATCACTGACCACCACAATAAGGAATGGGGCATGGAGTTCCGGGAGTTGGTGGAGAAGCACTTTCCCGGACAAGTCCACATCCTGCCGGGCTGGGAGATTGAGATTCGCCCCGAAGCCAACCCATTTGCCGAGTACCAGGTGGCCGAGCTTTTCCTGCCTGACGGCGGCGGGGTCTTCCGCACCTACTGCCACCCTGGCTATTACTCCCCCGAAATACTGATCGAGCCGGATATTCACGCCATCGAGATCGACAACTACATCCACAACTGGCACATCCGAAAGGACCAGGTGGCGGAGATCGCATCAGAACACGACCTGATGCTGATGGAAGTGAGCGACGCCCACAACCTGGAGAACATCGGTCTCCGTTACACTGAAGTCGAACTAGACGATCTCTACGCCCGCGCCGTTCCGCAGGCCTGATTTTTGATGACCACGTCCTCGCCGTTCGAAACTTTGCTGTTTCAGAAGGACGGCGCCGTGGCCCATATTTCCTTGAACCGTCCCCAGGTGGTGAACGCCTATAACATCCAGATGCGGGACGATTTCTCCGAGGCGTTGTCGGCCGTCCAACTGGACCAAGAGGTCCGGGCACTGTTGATCACCGGCGAAGGCCGGGGGTTTTGCGCCGGGGCGGACCTGACAGAATTCGGCTCTGCCCCATCCCAGGTTATCGCCCGTCAGGTGCGTTGGGAAAGGGACATTTGGGGACAACTGGTAAACTTGGACAAACCGGTCGTCGCGGCGGTGCATGGTTACTGCATCGGATCAGGTTTGGAGATCGCCCTCCTGTGCGACCTGAGGATCGCCGCGGCGGGCACCGTATTCGCCCTGCCGGAGGTCCAACTGGGCATGATTCCGGCGGCAGGGGGCACTCAGACCCTGCCCCGATCGGCGGGCCGGTCCCAAGCCTTGGACCTGCTGCTGACAGGGCTGCGAATCCAGGCGGAAGAAGCCCTCACCATGGGTTTGGTGACCCGGCTGTCTGCGCCGCAATCGCTGCGGAATGAGGCTCGGCGGTTGGCGGAAGACCTGGCCGATCTTCCCACTGAGGCGGTGACGGCAATGAAAGGATTACTCCGCCACGGTATGGACCTGGACTTGCCCCAGGCGCTGGACTTGGAAAGCAGGGTAGCGGCCCGGTTGACCATTTAATCGGCCAGTAAAAAAGAGAGTTGCGAGAATCGATAAATGAATACTTCTGAATTCTTGATGATTGCCGGGGCCATCGTTCCTGACCGGCCGGCAATCATATTCGACGACCAGACCACAACTTTTGAAGGATTGGCGGAGCGCGTCAACCGGCTTGCCAACGGACTCTCGGACTTGGGGGTCGGCCCCGGAGACCGGGTGGCCACCATGCAGGTCAACACCAACCAGTGCATCGAGGCCTACTTCGCGGCGGCCCAATTGGACGCCATCTATGTGCCGATAAACTTCCGTGCCAAGACCGATGAATTGGCCCAGATGCTGAAGATAGCCCAACCCACCTGCCTGCTCCTTGGCGAGCGGTACCTTTCTCTGGTCCCCGAAAGCAGCCAGTCGGCGGTGAGCATCGTGCTTCTGGATGGGGAAGCGACGGGCAGCCACCGGAGCTATGACGCCCTTCTGTCTGAATCTTCACCGGACCAGATGCATTTCCCGGAGGCCGGAGACGAAGACACCACGGTGATAATGTTCACCGCCGGCACCACCGGGGTACCCAAGGGAGTGATGCTGACCCACGACAGTTTCTCCTCCTACCTGCTGGCCACTGTGGAACCGGCCGACCCAGAGATAGAGGAAAGCAACCTGATCACCGTGCCCTTCTACCACATCGCCGGACTTCAAGCCGCTCTCGCCGCGGTCTACGGCGGGCGGACCCTGGTGGTGATGCGGCAATTCGATCCGGGGGAATGGCTGCGCCTGGCCCAAGAGAAGCAGGTCAACCGGGCCATGCTGGTGCCGACCATGTTGAAACATATCATGGAGCACCCGGACTTTTTCGAACACGATCTCTCGTCGCTCAGCGTCATCACCTACGGTGCGGCGCCCATGCCGCTCGAAGTCATCAGGGAGGCCATCGCAAGGTTCCCCGGCGCGCGGTTCATCAATGCCTTCGGCCAGACCGAGACCGCGTCGACCATCACAATGCTCCCGCCGGATGACCATGTCCTGGATGGCAGTCCGGAAGAGATCAAGACCAAACTCAAGCGTCTGACTTCTATTGGAAAACCGTTGGATGATATCGAAGTGGGGATCGTGGACGAAGGGGGAAAGACCGTGGCGGTGGGCGAGACTGGCGAGATAGTAGCCCGGGGGTCGCGGATGATGGCCGGTTACTGGCATGAAGAATCGGCCACCCGCGACGCCATGCGCGACGGCTGGATCTACACCGGGGACCTGGGCTACCAGGATGCAGACGGCTACATATTTTTGTCCGGCCGGGCCAAGGACTTCATCAAGCGAGGCGGCGAGATGGTCTCCCCGGAAGAAGTGGAAATGGTGTTACGTTCCCATCCGGAAGTGGACGACGCGGCGGTCATCGGCGTCCCCGATGTGGAATGGGGCGAAGAAGTAAGGGCAGTGGTGGTGGGACGCTCCGGCGAAGTCACCGAGGAGCAGATCATCGAATTCTGCAGGGGAAAGTTAGCCGGATTCAAACGGCCCCGCTCTGTGGTGTTTGTGGGTGAACTGCCTCGCAACGTGATGGGCAAGGTGCTGAAGCGCGACCTGAGGGAAGAGTACAGTTATCCGGTGGAAAACCGGGACTAAGATTAAAGAGCGGTCCGAAAATTGATATTCCGGAATGGAGATTGGTGATTCATGGTCACAGGACCCAGCGAACACATGAAAGTGGCGGTGATTGGCGTGGGAGGGGTCGGCGGTTACTTCGGCGGGCTTTTGGCCAAGGCCGAACATGATGTGACGTTTATCGCCAGGGGCGCTCATCTAAAGGCTATAAAACAGAACGGCCTGCGGGTCGAGAGCCAATTGGACGGCGCCTTCACCGTGCCCGGAAACGCCGCCGACAACACCGCCGAATGCGAAGAACAAGACCTGGTGCTCTTCACTGTAAAGATGTATCACAATGAAGACGCCATCAAGCATCTCGCCCCGTTGATCGGACCGGAAACCGTGGTACTGACCCTCCAGAACGGCATCGAAAACGGCGACATCCTGGCCGAGGCGGTGGGCGACGAACACGTGATGATCGGTTCGGCCTACATGGAAGGACGAATCTCCGAGCCAGGTGTGGTCACTCAAGGCGGGCCGGGAATCGCGGCCTTTGGCGAGATGAAAGTCGGCATCAGCCGCCGGGGCGAGAACCTGCTACAGAGATTTCAGGAAGCGGGCTGGCGGGTGAACCTGCATGAAAACATGCCCGGCATGCACTGGAAGAAGTTTGCCTACATCGCAGGGTCCGCGGCCGTCTGCGCCGCCGCCAACTGCGTCTACGAAGAGATGCGCACCAGGCCCGAGACCAGAGAACTGATCCAGAACGCCATCAAAGAAGCGCTGGCCGTAGGCCAGGCCCGCGGCGCGCCCATCATGTCCGACTCGCTGGCTTGGGCCATGGACTCGTTGGACCGGTTTCCCGGCCAGGGTCGAGCGTCGATGGCCAAGGATTTTACAGACCAGCGCCCGGTGGAGCTTGAAGGCCTAACCGGGGCCGTGGTCCGCATGGCCCGGGAGTTGGACGTGCCCACCCCCGCTAACGACTTCCTCTACGCCATACTAAAACCCGGCGCGGACCGGATAGAAGCGTTGCACAACGGCGGGGCATAGGAACCACGGGGTTACCCCATGCTTAGCTTATAATTTGTTGACTACGCCTGTATACCAGCCTGATTAGCGCCCCCTAACTTCACCCTGAGTGAAGCGAAGGGTCTCCCAAGTTGAGGTTTGGCAGATTATTCGTCGGCCTACGGCCCTCCTCAGAATGACATTTCTTGGATCGGACCTCGAGGATCGCTAGGAGAGGGCACATAAATCATGGCCAACCCCGAATGCCCTCGCACCTGGGCGGTGGTATACTCCCCGTGGTCAAAAACCGGGCTGTCGAACAGTCTCTTTCCGGCGATCCCAGCCAAGAGTAGATATCCAACTGCTGACGCACTAGGCCATCAAATACTAAATACCCATTTTTGGGTCAGGAGGCGGCTTCCTTTGAACACCATTGAAGCGATAACCGAGATTCTCAAACGGGAAGGTGTCCAGTACCTTCCCTGCTTTCCTACTACCCCAGTGATAGAAGCCGCCGCCCTGGGCGGTATCCGGCCCATCGTCTGCCGCCAAGAGCGGGTCGGCGTGGGCATCGCGGACGGCATCAGCCGAATCTCCAATGGCGACCAGATGGGCGTTTTCGCCATGCAATACGGCCCCGGCGCCGAGAACGCCTACCCTGGAATCGCCTCTTCATTCTCCGACTCCGTACCTCTGCTGCTGCTGCCCCTGGGCCATCCCAGGGAACGGGCCGGAATCGCGCCCCACTATAGCTCTCTGAAGGGCTATGACGACATCACCAAAGCAATCGAACAGGTGAACGCCCCGAACCGCACCTCAGACATCATGCGCCGCGCCTTTGCTGGATTACGGCAGGGACGGGGCGGCCCCATGGCGGTTGAGATTCCAGCCGACATTGCTTTGGAAGACGTCAGCGAGGAGTCCTTCTACTACGTCCCCAGCAGGCCCGTCGCGAGCCAGGGCAACCCCGGCGACATCGAGGCGGCTGCCAAGGCCCTGTGCGCCTCCCATTACCCGGTGATCATGGCCGGCCAGGGCCTGTTGTACGCCAAGGCAACCGACGAACTCGTGGAATTGGCGGAACTGCTTCAAGCGCCGGTCTGCAGCACATTGTTGGGCAAGAGCGCCTTCCCTGAGGTGCATCCCTTGGCCCTCGGCAGCACCGGACCGACGATGTCGGGACACGCCTATCACTTCCTTAGACGCTCCGACCTCATCTTCGGCGTCGGAACAAGTTTCACCAAGCATGGCATGGTGATGAACATTCCTTCAGGAAAGACGTTAATCCAGGCCACCAACGATGCATCAGACATCAACAAGGACTACAACATCGACCTGCCAATCGTCGGCGACGCCAAGCTGGTCCTGCGCCAGATGATAGACGCCTGCCGCGAGATCGTCGGCGACAGCCGCAAAGAAGATCAGTCCACCGCCAAAGAGGTGCAATCAGAACGGGACGGCTGGCTTTCTCAGTGGCGGGCCAAACTTTCATCCTCCGAAATTCCCATGACGCCCTACCGGGTGATCTGGGACTTCATGCATACCATCCCACCGGAAGACGCCATCGTCACCCACGACTCGGGCAGTCCCCGGGACCAGATAACCGCATTCTACCGGTCCAACGGCCCACGGACCTACATCGGCTGGGGCAAGTCCCATGGCCTGGGCACCGGGCTAGGGTTGACCATCGGGGCCAAGCTGGCCGCTCCGGAGAAGGTCTGCGTAAACTTCATGGGCGACGCAGCCTTCGGCATGGTGGGCCTCGACTTTGAGACCGCAGTCCGCAGTAATATCCCAATAATCACCGTGGTGCTGAACAATTCCACAATGGCCGTTGAGACCAGCCAGATGGCCGACTCCCACGGGCTCTACGGAACCCGGGACCTGGGCGGCAACTACGCCGACCTGGGCAAGGCCATGGGCGGTTATGCGGAGCGCATCGAGGACCCCAGCCAGATCAGCGCCGCCTTCACCAGGGCCCGCAAGGTCACCGAAGAAGAGGGCAAAGCCGTCCTGCTGGAGTTCATAACCAGTGAGGAAACTGAGCTCTCCCATCGAAGGGCCTTCTAGGGGGAGCAATCTAGTTCATCCTCCGCCTGCGAAACTCAGCCTCAATGCTGTCATTCTGAGGCCGCAGTCGAAGAATCTCGTTGCTAGAATACCAACACTGATCGAGAGCAAAGAGACCCTTCTCCCTCCACGGAAGGATCAGGGTGCCAAAAGGGCGTTGGGTTCAGGCTTAACAACTTGTCAACTAAGGAGATTGGCCATGGCCCCGAAATCAAAATACCTCTTCATAGCAAGCATGGACGTGGACCCCGCCAAGGAGGCCCTGTTCCATGAGGTCTACAACACCGAGCACTGCCCTGAGTTGGGCAAGATCGCCGGAGTGGGTGAGATTACCCGGTTCGAGGCCCAGGCCTTTCAGGTGCTGATCGGAGGCCAGACTCAGACCATCTCGCCGGATGGCCAGCCCCGTTTCCACGCCATGTACGAGATCGAGAGTCCTGAGGTCCTCAGTTCCCCCGCATGGGGCGAAGCTGTCGAACTGGGCCGCTGGCCGGAACAGGTCCGGCCCTATACGACCAACCGCCGGCACACCCTGCTGCGGCTGACCTATCCCGAGTAGAAGTCCGCACGGGCGGGATTCCCAGTAGAGATTGAAGGATAACCATTGACTGAGCGCGCCCTGGAAGGGGTGAAGGTCTTGGACCTCACCCATCACATTTCCGGACCATACTGCAGCAAATTACTGGCCGATTTCGGCGCTGATGTGCTCAAGGTCGAGCGTCCCGGCGGCGACCCGGCCCGGCGCATGGCCCCCTTTCTCCACGACGAGGCCGGCCCGGAAAAGAGCCTGGTCTTCGCCTACCTGAACACCAACAAGCAAAGCGTGACACTGGACCTCAAGTCGGAGAAGGGTATCCAGATACTGAAATCGTTGGTAGAACAATCCGATGTCCTGGTAGAGAATTTCGCCCCCAAGGCGATGCCGTCCTTGGGGCTGGATTACGAGGCGCTGCAAGAAATAAATCCCGGCCTGGTCATGACCTCCATCTCAAACTTCGGACAGACCGGCCCCTACCGGGACTACAAAGCAGCCGACATCGTTGAGTACGCCATGGGCGGGCTGTTGTATATCTCTGGGGCTTACGACCGGGAACCGCTGAAGCACTCGTTCAACCAAGCCCAATTCAAAGCAGGGACCGACGCCGCATCCGCCACGTTGATGGCCGTGTACCACCAACGCCTCACCGGAGAAGGTCAGCGGGTCGATGTATCGATTCAAGAAGCAGTGGCTACCGGGCTCAGAGATGTGGTCAACAACTTCACCTATAGCGGCGCCGTCCGCCGCCGCCAACCGAACCACAGCGGCGACCTAAGCCGTCTCCGGGCCAGCGCCGACGGCCACCTCATCCCCAACCCTGGCATCGGGGCCGGGTTGAATTGGAACACCTTGGTGGAGTTTCTGGACCTCCCCGAGCTCGATGATGAAAAGTTCGACACGCCATCGGCGCGGCTGGTAAACGCCGAGGAATTGGGCCGGATACTAGACAAATATTTCATCAAGCAAAATAAGTACGAACGATTCTACGCCGCCCATGAGAAGCGGTTCATCTTCGGCGTGGTCCAGTCCCCCAAAGAGGTCATGGCCGACCCCCAATTCGAGGCCCGCAACTACTTCGTGGATATCGACCATCCGGAATTGGGGACACTTAAGTATCCTGGCGCCCCATTCGAGATGAGCAGTACCCCGTGGGAGGCCCGCACCGCCGCCCCAGTTCTGGGCCAGCACAACCAGGAAGTCATCGGCGCCAGGCTGGGCCACACTCCGGATCAATTGGCCCAGATGCGGGCCATGGGCGTTATCTGATAGACGATCATCCAGTGGAGATTCTTTAATACATGCCAGGTCCTTTGGAAGGCGTTCGAATAATTGAGATGGGGCAGCTGATCGCCATCCCCTTCGCCATGAAGATGCTGGCCGACATGGGCGCCCAGGTTATACGGCTGGAGTCCGTCGCACGGCTGGAGAGCTACCGAAGCGACTCGGTCTACCAGAACGACATCTCCGGCGAGTTCTGGAACAAGGGCGCCAACTTCTACGAGCAGAACCGCAACAAACTGGGCGTCACACTAGACCTGAGCAAACCAGAGGGACTTCAAGTACTCCGGAATTTGGTCTCCATAGCCGACGTCTTCTCCGAGAATTTCACCCCCAGGGTGATCAAGAACTTCGGGTTGGAGTACGAGGACCTCAGGAAGATAAAACCGGACATCATCATGGTGTCCTCCACCGGATATGGGTTCTACGGCCCTTGGTCCAACTTCGGGGCCACCGGACCTGCCACAGAGGGGGCAGCGGGTCTGGCGTATCAGACCGGCTACCTGGGCGGTGGGCCGGTAATGGCTGAGATACCCTACACCGACTACACCTCCGGCGAGCATACTGTCTTCGCCGTCATGGCCGCCCTGATGCACCGATTGCGTACCGGCCAGGGGCAGTTCGTGGATATCTCCCAGACCCAGGCCACCAGCTCGACCATCCCCGAGGTCCTGATGGATTTCTCGGCCAACGGTCGCTCCGGCCAGAGATTTGGCAACCAGGACACCGTCATGTCGCCCCACGGGTGCTATCCCTGCCGGGGCGACGACCGCTGGATCACCATTGCCGTCGCCACAGATGAAGAATGGCAGGCGGTATGCCGGGTGTTGGGACAGAATGGGTGGGCAGCCGATCCCCGGTTCAATGACTCCTTCAGCCGCTGGAAGAACCGGGACGAGTTGGACGCCTTGATCGGGACGGTGACCAGCACCTGGGACGCCCATGAACTGATGCATGCTCTCCAGAAAGATGGGGTAGCGGCCGGGGCTGTTCTGGACAGCAAAGACCTGCTCTTCGACCCCCACCTGGGTCAGCGGAATTTCTACGAAGTGGTTACCCATCACGAGAGCACCGGCATCCCGCCACTGCCCTACGCGGGGCGCCCTTGGAAGCTGTCGAAAACGCCTGCGGTTAATAGCCAACCAGCCCCGCTCATGGGCGAGCACAACAACCTGGTTCTCTCAGGCCTACTGGGCAAGACCGCTGAGGAAATGGCGGAGTTGGAAGAAGCTGGAATAATCGGCTACGGCCCGACAAACCCCCGCCCAGTCCAACGCCCGTCTCTCGACGAACAGGTCCGCCAAGGCCGGATGCAACGCTACGAGACCGATTTTGGCGAACAGGTCAGGCGGGCGTTTCCGGGGTAGTGGCGGGCTATCAGCGAACATAGGAAACAGAGATGCTGCTAAGAGCCCCTTGTCGTAAAAGGGGTTGGGGATTTTCGCACTTCCTTCGCAGAACATCTAGGCTACCGCAACAAACCCCAGACGTGTCACCGTGAGTGTAGCGAAGGGTCTGCCAACTAGGAGGTGGAAGATTCTTCGGCTTACGCCTCAGAATGACATGAATCGAAAAAAGTAGGGGCACGGCAATGGCGAGCCCCTACTTTTTTTTAGGAAGCGCTGGCTTTTACAACCCGTGCTTGGACTCAAAGTCGGAGATGTCTTGCTCCATGCGGAGGGTTAGGCCGATGTCGTCTAGGCCGTTGACCAGGGCGTCTTTGCGGGCGGCGTCGATGTCAAAGGAGATGGAGAGCTCCTCGCTCTCGTCCCAGACGCGCTGGCTAACCAGGTCCACGTTCAACTCGGTTCCGGGGTCGGACTCGGCTTTGTCCATGATCTCCCGCACCTGCTCCGGGGGGAGGACCAGGGGCAGCACGCCGTTCTTGAAGCAATTGTTGTAGAAGATGTCGGCGAAGCTGGTGGAGATGATGCACTTGATCCCGTAGTCCCGGAGCGCCCAGGGCGCATGCTCACGGGACGAGCCACAGCCGAAATTGGGACCGGCCACCAGAACGTTGGCGTTCCGGTACGGGGCCTTATTGAGCACAAAGTCCGGGTTCTCACTCCCGTCGTCGTTATAGCGCCATGACGAGAACAGCGCATCTTCGAACCCTTTGCGCTCGATACTCTTCAGGTGCACTGCCGGAATGATCTGGTCGGTATCGATATTTATGCGGTCGATGGGTGCGACCACTCCGGCTAATTTTGTAAAGGCATCCATCTTTGGTCCCCCTAGAATCTTGATAGGTTAGGCATTGAGAGATCGGCTTAGAGGTCCCTGACGTCAACGAAGTGGCCGGCGATGGCCGCCGCCGCCGCCATGGCCGGACTGACCAAGTGGGTGCGGCCTCCCTTGCCCTGCCGCCCCTCAAAGTTACGGTTGGAGGTGGATGCGCAGCGCTGTCCTGGCTCCAAGATGTCCGGGTTCATTCCCAGACACATGGAGCAACCGGCCACTCGCCAGTCGAGACCCGCATCTTCAAATATCTTGTCCAGGCCTTCATCCTCGGCCTCTTTCTTAATCTTGGCCGAGCCGGGCACAACCATCGCATAGACGTCATTGTGGACCTTCTTGCCCTTGACCACTTCAGCCGCGGCCCGGAGGTCTTCCAGGCGGGCATTGGTGCAGGCGCCGACGAAGATTCGGTCGATCTTGATGTCGGTGATCGCCATGCCGGCCTTCAAGTCCATGTATTGCAGGGCGCGAGTCAAGGCGTCTCGAGCGTTCTCATCTTTGGCGTCCGCCGGGTCCGGGATCCTGCCGCTGATGGGCGCCACCATGCCGGGAGTCGTGCCCCAAGTAACGTGTGGCTCCAAATCAGACGCTTCAAGTTCGACCAGTTTGCCGTACTTTGCTCCGGGGTCGGTAGCCAAAGCCTTCCACCGCTCCACCGCGGCGTCGAAGCCGGCTCCTTGGGGAGCGAACTGGCGGCCCCGTAGATAATCGAAGGTAGTCTGGTCAGGAGCGATCATACCGGCTCTCGCCCCGGCTTCAATGCTCATGTTGCAGACCGTCATCCGACCGTCCATGGACAGAGAGCGGATGGCCTCGCCGGTATATTCAATGACATGGCCGACTCCACCGAAAACACCGATCTTGCCGATGATTGCCAAGATGATGTCCTTGGCGGTCACACCCTTGGGTAGTTGCCCGTTGACCCGCACTTCCATGGTGTCGGGCTTGAACGAACGCAGGGTCTGGGTCGCCAGGACGTGTTCGACCTCAGAGGTGCCGATGCCGATGGCAAAGGCCCCCAAAGCACCGTGGGTGGAGGTATGGCTGTCGCCGCAGACCACGGTCTTGCCGGGCTGGGTATATCCGAGGTCGGGTCCGATGATATGGACGATTCCCTGGAGGGGGCTGAACCGGTCGTACAGGGTAACACCGAACTCGGCGCAGTTTCGATCAAGGGCGTCCAGTTGTTTCTTGGATATCTCGTCGGTGACCGGCAGGGACAGGTCCCAGGTAGGAGTGTTGTGGTCCGCCGTGGCGACGGTCAGGTCAAGACGCCGGACTTTCCTTCCGGAATCCCGGAGTCCGTCAAAGGCTTGAGCTGAAGTAACTTCGTGTACCAAGTGCAGGTCGATATAGATGACCGCGGGCTCATCTGGCTCTTGAACGACCACGTGGTCGTCCCAGATTTTCTCGAACATAGTCTTCGGAGTCATTTAGGTCGTCCTTGGAATAATCAGATTGCGGTCCTGTCCC
>NZVX01000008.1 GCA_002698265.1 Chloroflexota bacterium
AAGACCGGTATCCCTATCACTGCCGGCGAAATCATCGATTGTGCCGTGATGAATGTTAAAGAGTTGCGCACGTTTTACGCTGAGGAGATGGAAAAGGCTAAAGCCGATGGCGTGCTGCTGTCTTTGCATCTGAAGTCGACCATGATGCGCGTTTCCGATCCAATCATCTTCGGTCATTGTGTCTCGGTTTACTACAAGGATGTGTTGGATAAACACTCGGCTGAATTGGGTGAGCTTGCAGTGAACCCCGACAACGGAATAGCCGAGCTCTACACCAAGATTCAGTCGCTGACCGATGACAAACGTGCGGAGATCGAGGCCGATATTAATGTCGTCTATAGCGCCCGCCCCGAGCTGATGATGGTGAACTCCAGCCGGGGCATAACCAATCTGCACGTGCCCAGCGATGTCATCATCGACGCCACCATGCCCGTGATGGTCCGGGACGGAGGCCAAACGTGGGGTCCGGATAATGAACTGCACGACACGGTTGCGATGATTCCCGACCGCTCCTATGCGACTCTTTATCAGGCGATAATCGAAGATTGCAAAAAGAATGGGGCGTTTGATCCGGCTACCATCGGCAGCGTCGCCAACGTGGGGCTGATGGCCCAGAAGGCTGAAGAGTACGGTTCTCACGATAAGACCTTTAAAGCCCCCGGCAATGGGACCATCCGTGTCGTGGACGCGTCGGGCACGACTCTGATGGAACAGCTCGTTGAGGACGACGATATCTTCCGGATGTGCCAGACCACAGACGCCGCGATACAAGACTGGGTCAAACTAGGCGTCAACCGGGCACGACTCACCGGATCGCCGTCCATCTTCTGGCTGGACCCCAACCGGGCCCACGACGCTGAACTGATCAAGAAGGTTAACGAATATCTGCCGGCCCACGACACGACAGGGTTGGAGATTCGCGTCATGTCGACCATCGATGCGATGGCGTACACCATGGAGCGCAGCCGGGCCGGCGAGGACACGATCTCCGTGACGGGCAACGTGCTGCGTGATTATCTAACCGACCTCTTCCCCATCCTGGAGTTGGGCACCAGTGCCAAGATGCTTTCCGTCGTCCCCCTGCTGCAGGGCGGCGGGATGTTTGAGACGGGCGCCGGTGGATCGGCACCGAGACACGTACAGCAGTTCCTAGAGGAGGGACATCTGCGGTGGGACTCTCTCGGCGAATTTTGTGCCCTAGTAGCCTCCTTCGAGCATCTCGGAGAGGTGGCCAACAACGACAAGGCGAGGCTTTTAGCTGAGACTCTAGACCAGGCCATCGGGGAGCATCTGGAGTACAACCGGGCGCCGTCTCGCCGGGTAAACGAACTGGACACCCGGGGTAGCCATTTCTACCTCGCGCTGTACTGGGCAGAAGCACTGGCCAAGCAGACACAAGACACGGAACTACAGGCCCGCTTCGCTGAAGTGGCCAAGCAGATGGCCGCCAACGAAGAAAAGATTGTCCAGGAGCTGAACGATGCTCAGGGACAGCCTGTGGAAATCGGTGGTTATTACCTTCCCAATCATGAGATGAGCGCCAAAGCCATGCGTCCCAGCGCCACCCTGAACGCGATCATCGACGCAATCTAGCAAAACTGCGACTGGCTGATGCGCTGTCTTAAGCCAGCCGGTTTAAAGACGTCCTAGGCTCTGGACCTACCTGAATCTGGCACCGAAGTATTCCGATACACGTCTCACGTATTCATCGGGATGCGTCAAGAACGCGTCAACGTGGTCCACACCCGGCACCAGCCAAATGGAACTACCCGCCCCTGCCGCGCTGGCGACCCGCTGGCCTTGCTTCCAAGGGATGCGATCGTCGGCTATACCGTGTATCACCAAGACCGGGTAGCCAAGTCCGGCGACGGCCTCCTCCGGGGCAAGTTCCCTGATGTCTATCCCATAGATACCTTTAGCCATCAGTTTGGCTGCGGGCATGAAGACGGGCGTCAACCAGGCGGGGATGGGCGTCTTCCGGGCCGCTTCCCGGGAGATCAAGTCCGAGGCGTTCGCGAAAGGGCTGTCGGCGGCCACGGCGGTTATCCGTGGTTCTTCGGCTGCCGCCATGATGGACGTCGCAGCGCCCATGGAAAATCCCATCAGACCGGTGCGGTCGGGAGCGATTCCCCGGTCAACCAGATAGTCGAAGGCGCCCAACACGTCCCATCTCTCGAAATATCCGCCCGAAACCTTGTCGCCCGCCGATGACCCATGGCCCCGTAGGTCGAACATCAGCACGTTGTAGCCCAACTCGATCATTCGGGCCGCCAGCTCCACCGCATTATCTCCGGAGCGCACACTGCCAATGCCGTGGACGAATATCAGGTGCGGGCTGGGACTCTCCCCCGGCAGATACCAGCCGCTTAGCGCGAGATCGCCGCGCCGTGAGGGAAACTCTACATCCTCAAACTCGAGGTTGTAATTGGATGGATGGTCTTCTTGAGGGTCCCGGTCAGCTTGGGTCACACCTTGGGCAATCAGAAACGAGACGAGGCCGTAGACGACCAAGACCAAGACCCACAACACCAGCATGCCGAGCTTGAATCTTCGTCCTGCCAGAATTCCAATCATTCGTTCCCTCACCCCGAATCTTGAACGGCGGGTAGTCAGCATAACACCCTGAATCTCGAAGGTATGAGGCCCTCAGCCAGGCTCCCGTCGGGGCTACTACCGTCGTCCCTTGTTCTCATATATAATACGCTCGGTTTGGTGTCCGTTGGTCTCGCAGCGCTCTCCGGCACGCCTGGCCGCTGGCACCTTCGAGTCACCACGCTAGGTGCGCTAAATTGGTTGATCGATAGCGAGAAAATCCCCCCGGAATCCTCCCTCTTTAAGGAAGGATTGGGGGGATTTCTCCCGCCTGGCAAGTTTTTATTTTTCGTACAGAGGGGTAGTCACAAGATGCGAAGCAAAGTAACGGTCGTTGGCGCCGGAAACGTGGGCGCCACCACCGCACAGAGGATTCACGCGCTGGGCTACACCGACGTGGTCTTGGTCGACGTGGTCGAGGACCTTCCCCAGGGTAAGTCGCTGGACATGCTCGAGTCGGCCCCGATCATGGGCACCGACGCCAAGATCATCGGCAGCAACGGCTATGAAGAGACAGCCGGTTCCGAAGTGGTGGTCATCACCGCCGGCATCGCCCGCCGCCCCGGAATGAGCCGCGACGACCTGCTGTTGACCAACATGCGAATCACTTCTTCGGTAACGGAGCAGGTGGTCAAGTACTCCCCAGATTGCATCATCATGCCAGTGACCAACCCCCTGGACGCCATGGTGCAGAACGTCTACGAAGCCAGCGGTTTCCCCAGAAACCGGGTTTTCGGCATGGCCGGCGTTCTGGACACCGCGCGTTTCCGGACCTTCATCGCGGAAGAGCTGAATGTCTCGGTGGAAGATGTCCAGGCCTTCGTGTTGGGCGGCCACGGCGACGACATGGTGCCCCTGGTCCGCTTCACCAACGTCGGCGGCATCCCCATCAGCGAACTGATGGCGGAAGAGAAGGTTGACCAACTGGTGCGGCGCACCCGCGGCGGCGGCGGCGAGATCGTCGAACTGCTGAAAGAGGGCAGCGCCTACTACGCCCCATCTGCCGCCATCACCCAGATGGTCGAAACAGTCCTTCTGGACAAGAAACGAGTGCTGCCCGCCTGCGCCTATTTGGAAGGCGAATTCGGCATCAACGGCCTCTGCGTTGGCGTGCCGGTGAAGCTCGGGGCCGGCGGCATGGAACAGGTCATGGAGATCAAGCTGACCCCCGAAGAGCAGACCGCCCTCCAGGGCTCCGCCGCCAGCGTCCAAGAATTGGTGGATATCATGAATAAAGCCAAGGCTGAATTATAGCTGGCGGTGGCTAGAATAGAGGAAACATATTCTGGGGGAGGGTGGCTGATGGCCCGTCGCAGCGAAGCTGAAGAACGCCTATTGGAGAAAGCGCGGCGCTATTTGCCGGGCGGCACCGGCGGTAACCTCGCCCTCCCCACGGAGTTGGACTTCCTAGCCTCCCACGGTCAGGGCGCCCACATCTTTGACGTCAGCGGCAACGAGTACGTTGATTGGCTCATGGGGTCCGGTCCTATGGTCTTGGGCCACGCCCACCCTGCCGTCACCGAGGCCGTGATCAAGGCGGTCGAAGGCGGTAGTACATTTTTCGCCACCAATGCCAAATCTGTGGAACTGGCCGAGGCGCTGGTCGGCGCCGTCCCCTGCGCCGAGCAGGTCCGGTTCACCACCAGCGGCACTGATGCCTGCTTCAACGCGATGCGCGCCGCCCGGGCCTTCACCGGCAAAGAGAAGATCCTCAAATTCGAAGGCGCCTTTCACGGGACCAGCGACTACGCCCTGATGAGCCTCACGCCTCCGCCGTCCGTTGAGTACCCGCAGGCCCAGGCCAGCAGCGGCGGTATCCCCAAAGCCATCCAGGAACTGATGCTCATCGCCCCCTACAACGACCTCGCCACCACCGAGACCATCATCAACGCCCACCTGGATGACATCGCGGCAGTGATCGTGGAGCCGGTCCAGCGGGTGATATCCCCCAAGCCAGGTTTCCTGCAGGGTCTCCGCGATCTGACTCAGAAACACAACATCCCGCTGATATTCGACGAAGTCGTAACCAGCTTCCGGTTGGCCTACGGCGGCGCCCAAGAGTTCTATGGGGTGACGCCCGACATGTGCACCGTGGGCAAGATAATGGGCGGCGGCTACCCGCTAGCCGCCGTCCTCGGCCGGGCCGACATTCTCTCGGTGTATGACCGGAGAGCCTCCGACGACGAGACGTATGTCAACCAGATCGGCACTCTGAACGGCAACCCTGTGGCCTGCGCCGCCGGACTGGCCACGTTGGCTGTGATGCGAGAAGAAGGGACCTACCAGAAGATGAACGGGGCCGGTGCTGCCATCCGGACCGCCTTGGTGGACATCTGCAACGAGAACGGCGTGCCGGTGCAGAGCTGCGGCGAAGACGCCATCTTCGATGTCTATTTTTCAGATGTTCCGGTATCCAACTACCGGGACACCCTGGCCGCTGACAGCGCCATGATGACCCGGTTCAATACGGGCCTTCTGGAGCGCGGCATCTTGAAGGGCGCCCAGAAATACTACCCTTCTGCCGTCCATACCGACGAAGACGTGGAAAAGACCATTCAGGCCATCCGGGAAGTGGTGCCGCTTATCCGGAGGTAAGTGGCCCGACATTTCGAAGGCCCGCATCGGTAGAATCATGGGGAAATCAATCTAAGTCGCCCAAGGAGTTGAACGATGCCGGAATCAAACGGGGCCAAGGACCGCTATGGCCTTCCCGTCAGCACCGATTCCACCGCCGCCGCCGATAACCTGGTGGAGGGCGTAGACCTTCTTCTGGAGCAGAACTTCGGACCGGAGCAGAGCTTTCTGCAGGCAGTTGAAGCCGACGAGGGATTTGCTCTAGCCTACGCCGGTCTGGCCTACTTTTACATGGCGGGCGGAAAAATAGCCGACGCCCGCAAAGCTGCCCAGCAGGCCCAGTCCTTGGAGGCGGGAATAACCCGCCGTGAGCAACAGCAGATCGAAGCAATGGCCCTGTGGGTCAATGGGAGAGGGCCGGAATCCCTCGCGGTCATCCAACAACACATTGCCGAGTTTCCGAGAGACATGCTGATGGTCAGAGTGGCCCAGCGGTTGTATCTCATGGGGTGCAGCAGTGTGGGCGCCGGTGTCAATAATTATCCGCAAGAGCTTTTCGCTTTGATGAAGAATGTTGCACCCGAATACGGGGATGACTGGGCCTTCCAGGGCCAGTACGCTTTCGCCCACCACGAAAACGGGCTGCTGGACGACGCCCTGAAGCTGGCGGAGCAGTCCTTGGCCCAACGGCCAACCAACGCCGTTGCCTCCCATTCCATCGCCCACGTTTATTTCGAGCGGGGCGACGCCTCCGGAGGCGCTGATTTCCTGGCCAGGTGGTTGCCGGGTTTCGACGACCGCGCCACTTACCACGTCCACCTTTCGTGGCACCTAGCCTTGTTCGAACTGGCCATGGGCCATTACCAAAAGTCGCTGGAACTTTATGACTCCAACATCCGGCCATCGGTCGTGGCCAAGAGCCCGTTATCCTTGACCGACAGCGCATCTTTGTTGTGGCGCCTGCAGATGTACGGCGGCGCCGCCCCTGCCGAAGTGATGGGAGAGCTATGCGCCCAGGCTGCTCCGGCGGCCGAGAAGCCTGGTCCCGCCTTCCGTGACTCCCATGCAGCCTTGGCCTTCGCGGTTGCCGGCGACGACCGGTCCCTCGGCAGCATGATGGACGGTCTACGAGCTTCGGCTAGTAGCGGAGACACGTTGGCCGTTGAGGTGATGCTGCCGTTGGTTCAGGGCATCTCAGCTTTCGTTCACCAAGATTATGGTGAGGCGGTGCGCCTAATGGAGCCGCTGTTCGGCCAGGACGCGCGCTACGACCAGCTTTGCCGAGTAGGCGGGAGCCACGCTCAGCGGGAAGTATTCGAAGACACCCTGATGGAGGCGTATCTTCGGGCCGGTCAATTCGACAAGGCGGAAGGCCTCCTAAACAACCGTTTGAAGCGGCGGGAATCGCCCAGGGATATGTTCTGGCTGGCCAGGGCTCAAGAAACCGAAGGGGACCCCGGTGTGGCGGAGTCTAGTATTCGCCAAGCCCGCGACGGATGGCATGATGCCGATTCAAGTTCGCAGGAGACTGCGGCGTTGAACGGTCTCGCCGAACGAATCGGTTAGGCGGTCTCGTAGATAGTGGTGCCGCTGATTCGGGGGTAAGTCGCGGAAGCGAAACCCGAAAATACCGAAAAGCCCCGTCCTTTCCCGGAAGGACGGGGCTTTTTGACTGCCTTGGAAAAGTATTTGGAAAGGCCTACAACGCCTGCCAGTACCTCTTCCCGCTCTCCCTGATCACCCGGCCGAACCCGCTGTGGTGACAGATGGCGATGGCGGCGTTGTCCTGCTCAGCCCATTCCAGCATGTCCTTCCGGGTCGCACCAGCCCTCTCCGGATCCATGTCGTAGTGGAATACCCAGTCGGTCTCGGTAACCTGGGCAGGGCCGTGGAACACGTCTCCCATGATGAACGCCCGCTCCCCTCCAGAGTTGACGATCATGCTCATGGAGCCGGGGGTATGGCCGGGGGTCGGAGTGACGGTCAGTTCGCTGGTGAGTTCGGTCTCATCGTTTATCAGATCCAGGACACCCAGGTGCCGCAGCGGGGCCACGGTCTCGGCCCACCAGTCGTAGCCGAAGATCTCCGAGTCCAGGGGCGTGTCGAACGCCGTCCAGTCGGACTCGTTAGCCACGTAGCGGGCGTTGGGGAAGGTAGCCGACTCTTGGGAGCCGTTACGGGTTACATTCCAGCCAACGTGGTCTGGGTGCAGGTGGGTTAGGAAAACGGTGTCGATGTCTTCTGCTTGGAACCCGGCGGCTTCCAGCTCGCTCAGCAGCACGCCATCGATGCCACCGCCGATGCTGGCGACCACATTGGGGTTGGAAGTTGCGTTGCCAAGTCCGGTGTCCACCAACAAAGTGCGGCCTTGCGATCGGACCAGATAGCACTCGAAGTGGACCCGCAGGCTATCGCCATTGCTGTAGGCGTCGGGGTATCGCTCTATGTAGGGCTTCCAGGCTTCCAGAGGGACGTCCGGGAACGTCCGTCTAAAGGGCAGCGCAACCTCTGCGTCATGAAGGACCGTGATCTCAACGTTGCCGACGGTTAATGTGCTGTGTGGCATATCATCTCTCCCCGGTCTGGTCTCGTTTGACTAAAGCGCCTGCCAGTATCTCTTCCCATCTTCTTTGATCACCCGCCCAAACCCGCTGTGGTGGCAGATGGCGATAGCGGCGTTCTCCCGTTCCGCCCGGTCAAGTATCTCTCGCCGCGTCCGGCCGGCTTGGTCGGAGTCCATGTCGAAGCGGAACACCCAGTCGGTCTCGGTCACCTGGGCAGGTCCGTGGAACACATCTCCCATGAGGAAAGCGCTTTCGCCGCCCGAGTTTATCATCAGGCTCATGGAGCCAGGAGTGTGACCTGGGGTTGGAGTAATGGTCAATTCGCTGTTGAGTTTGGTTTCTTCAGTTACCAGGTCTAAAACGCCGGCCTTCTTCAGCGGCGCGACGGTGTCCTCCCACCACGGGAAACCGAATATCTCCGAGTCCTTGGGCGTGTTGAATGCGGCCCAGTCGGCCTCATTGCCGATGTAGCGGGCGTTGGGGAAGGTCGGTTCGCCAAAGCCGCCGGCCTGGGTCATGTTCCAGCCTACATGGTCTAGGTGCAGATGGGTCAGGAATATGGTGTCAATGTCACCTGGCTGGTATCCCGCCGATTCCAGTTCGCCGAGCAAGTTGCCCTGTGTACCGCCGAACATCTGGTCCACAGTGCCAGGATTGCTTGCGCTGGTGCCCAATCCAGTATCCACCAGAATCGTGCGGCCCTGGGAACGCACCAAGTAGCACTCGAAATGGGTCCGACGGCTGTCCCCGCCGACAAAGGCCTCTGGATATCTTTTGAGATACGGCGCCCAAGCATCCGCCGGCACATCCGGAAACGACTGGCTAAAGGGCGACGCGACTTCCGCATCGTGGAGGACCGTGATCTCAACATTGCCAACGGTCAAAGTGATGTGCGGCATATCCAACTCCTTTCGGTCTGCTGGCCGTTTAGTCAAAAAGGGCCGCTGACGTTCAGCGGCCCCTGTGTACTCTCGTTTCTAAGCGCGCCCGCCTTAGCGCTCTGGGATGCCCAGCGCTACCTCCAGGGGAGTGGTATTTACGATGTGGCGGCGCAGACCCATATCATGCGGGCTCAGACCCATGGCCAGCCCGATGGCCTGAGGCATGTGCAAGATGGGCAGGCCGATGGGTCGCCCGGCTTGCGCGGCCGCTTTGGGCTGGAAGCTGTCCAGGTTCAGGTGGCAGAGCGGGCACGGCGTGATCATGGCGTCGGCGCCGAGCTCTTTGGCCTCCAAGGTGTGTTTGCCCACCATGGCCATAGAGTTTCGCTCGTTGATGGTAAGAATCGGGAAGCCGCAGCAGCGGGTCTTGCCCTCGAAGTCCACCACCGTGGCCCCAATCGTCTCGATGATCTGCTCCAGCGCGGTCTGCCGGTCCGGGTGGTCTTCGAACTCCAGGGCATCGGTGGGCCTAACGATATAGCAACCATAGAATGGCGCCATCCGCACGCCGGCCAGAGGACGGGTGATCAAACCCAGCAACTTTTTCAGACCAACGTCTTCCACCAGCACCCACAGCAAGTGCTTGGGATTCGCTTTGCCCTTGTATTCCAAGCCCTCTTCGGCCAGGAAACCGTTGACCTTGGCCAGGTACTCGGGCTCCTTCAGCCGGTGATTGGCCTGGCTCATCACTCCCTGGCAAGTGCTGCAGATGGTCAGGATGGGCAGGTCTAGGGCCTCGGCCATGGCAAAGGTGCGGGCGTTCAGGGTGTCGCCTAGCAACTGGTTCTTCTCTTGCAGGACACCGGCGCCGGTGCAGGACGCGGCGGGCATCTCTTGAAGCTCTATTCCGAGCCTCTCGCAGATAAGTTTGGTCGCCGGATAAAGCTCAGGGCAACCGCCTCGGGACACACAGCCTGGGAAAAAAGCGTACTTCAACGCGGGACTCCATTGATCACTGGATAGATTTAGTCCGGTGGATACTCTAGTTGTGCTTGCGTGGGCGTTCTTCCGGCCCTTCGACCTTGTCGAATATCTTCCGAACGTTCTCGGACTGGGGGAGTTTCTTATGGATGATGGACGGCATCTTGCCGTGGGTCAGCGCCTGGATGGCGATGGGCGCATAGCCCACTAAGGCCGACACGTTAGTCATGCCCACAGACTTGGGCACCAAACGCAGTTCATCGAGCCAGCCGCTGTGCTCAACAGAATCGCTGAACGCCTCGGTGTGGCGGGCTCCGTTGGTGTTGGTGAACCCGGCTTCGATCGCCTGGTCGCGCAGGGCCATGATGCGGTCCATAGGCGCCACGCCCTTGGGGCACGCCGTCACGCACTCCATGCAGCGGGTGCAGTCCCACATCCCTGAGGGTTTGGTCAGCTCTTCAAGGCGGTCTTTGGAAACGCCTTCCGCGTCTCCGTCCCTCGGGTCGGCGGTGAAACGGTAAGCCTTGGCCAGGGCGGCCGGGCCCAGGAAGGTTGGGTCCACTTCCATGACCGTGCAGTCGGAAACGCAGGAGCCGCACATGATGCAGGATGTGACGCTGGATAGATGCAACATCGACTCGTTGGAGGCGATGTATTCGGCCTCGGGCTCGGGGCCTTCGGGCTTCAGGTAGGGCTCGATCTGATTGATCTTGTCCCAGAAGGAATCGAAGTTGACCACCAGGTCTTTTATCACCGTCATGTTGCCCGCGGGCTCAACGGTGATGACGCCGTCTTTGATGGCATCTGAAGCCTGAGTCTTGCAGGCCAGTCCCGCGTGTCCGTTGATGCGCATGGCGCAAGACCCGCAGATCGAACTGCGGCAGGAGCAACGCAGGCTGAATGTGCCGTCATGGTCCTCGCGGACCTTGATCAGGGCGTCCAGAACCGTTCCGTTCTCTTCGATGGCCACCGTGAAGTCCTGCCAGAACGATTCTGGATCAGCGGCTTCCGGGTCGAACCTTTTTATCTTTAGCGTGACGTCCATCGGCTAGTATTTCCTCTCTTCGGGAGTCCACTGGGTGATGCTGACAGGTGCGTAGGACAATTCGGGTCCCACCTCTCCTTTCTTGATCACCAAGTGTTTCATCCAATTTTCATCGTCCCGGTCGGGGTAGTCTGTGCGGGCCTGGGCTCCCCGGCTGTCCTTGCGGTCCAGGGCGCTCATGGCGATGGGAGTGGCGTTGTCGAGCATGAAGCCCAACTCTAGGGCAAACACCAGGTCGGTGTTGAAAATCCTACCCTTGTTTTCAACCGGCACCGTTTCGTACCGCTTCTCGAGTTCGGTCAGGTCCCCCAAGGTTTCCTGCATGCCCTCCTCGTTGCGGTAAACGGCTAGGTTTCGGTTCATGGACTCGCCCATGCCCAGGCGGACAGCGGCGATGCGGTCGCCGTTCTGGGGCCGGTCCAAGAGTTCCTGGATGCGCTTCTCTTCATTGCGCACGGCCTGGTCGACGTTGAACTCCATATAGTTGACGCTGCGGGCGGCCTCAGCGGCGTGATTGCCCGAGCGCTCGCCGAACACGATGGTGTCCAGAAGGGAGTTGGCCCCCAGCCGGTTACCTCCGTGGACGCTGACACAGGCGCATTCACCGGCCGCGTAGACACCGGGCAGGTTGGTCTGTCCGTCGACATTGGTACGGATGCCGCCCATGGCGTAGTGCATGCCCGGGCGGATCGGAATCAGGTCCGTAATCATGTCGCAGCCCACGAGATCGATGCCGATCTCGCGGATCTGGCTGAGCTTCTCCATTATCAGAGCTTCACCCAGGTGGCGGCAGTCCAGGTAGACACAGTCGTTCACACCGTTCCCGGCGTTGATCTCAGTCTGTTCGGCCCTGGAAACCACGTCGCGGGAGGCCAGCTCCATCATGTTGGGAGCGTACTTCTCCATAAAGCGGCTACCGTCTTTATCCAGCAGGTGGGCGCCCTCGCCCCTGGCTGCTTCGGAGATCAGGACTCCGCTGCCCGCCAGAGTGGTCGGATGGTACTGGACCATCTCCATATCCATCAGTTCTGCGCCGGCGTTATAGGCCAATGCGGTGCCGTCGCCGGTGCAGATCAGGGCGTTGGTGCTGGGCTCGAACACCCGGCCGAAGCCGCCGGTGCAGAAGATGACTGTCTTGGCCCGGATGGCGTAGACCTGTCCGGTGCGTATCTCCAGGGCCATGACGCCGCAGACCTGACCGTCTTCGATGATCAGGGAACTAACGAACCACTCTTCGTAGCGGCGAACTCCCGACTTGATGAGCTGCTCGAACATGACGTGGAGCAGGGCCTGGCCAGTGAAGTCGCCTACAAAGAAAGTCCGGGCGCGGCGTTGGCCTCCAAAGGCCCGAGTGCCCAGCTTTCCTTCGTCGTCACGGTTGAAGGTGACGCCGAAGTGTTCCATGTCGATGAGGGCCTGACCAGCCGCCTTGCACATGACCTCGATGGCATCCTGGTCGCCCAGGAAATCGCTACCTTTTATAGTGTCGTAGGCATGGTCTTCCCACTCGTCGCCGCGGTCGGTGAGGGCGGCGTTGATGCCTCCCTGGGCCGCATTCGAGTGGCTCCGCACGGGGTGTACCTTGCTCATGATTGCAGTGTTGGCGCCGCCGGCCCGGGCCGCGATAGCAGCTCGCATTCCCGCCAGACCCGCGCCGATTACCAGGACATCATGCTCAAGCATGCTTGTCTATATCCTCCAAATCTGCATCGGCGGCCGATCTGCCGCCAGTTTTACATCTTCTCCGAAGACCGCCAACTAATATATCAAAAAGGGTGCGCCCTATCTAGTTTCCGGCGGACAAGATCCCGCCTATCGAGTTCTATGATAGTAGAGGCTTGGCCAGCAGCAGTGATGCGATGGTCTTCCCGTCTTGGATCTCTCCGGTCTTGAACATGGCAACTGCATCGTCGAACGGCACCCGGACCACTTGGATGTTCTCGTCTTCGTCGGCATCCAGCCGGGAGGGAGCCAATTCAGTAGCCAGGTATGCGTGCATGAACTCGGTGGCCCAGCCAGGGGCAACCCAGAAGCTCGACAGGTGAACCAGCTTGCCGGCGGTGTAGCCGATCTCTTCTTGGAGTTCCCTGAGCACCGCTTCCTCAGATACCTCACCTTCTTCCACTCCCCCGGCGGGCACCTCCAAAAGGGCTTCCTCAGCTGGTTTCCGGTATTGCCGCACCAAGATCACATTGCCGTTCTCGTCCACCGGCACGATGCAGACCGCCGGGGAATGCTCCACGACCTCACGCCGTGCGCTGATGCCGTTAGGCATACGCACGGTGTCCACGCGCACATTGATGATGCTTCCTTCATAGATGCGCCTGGTATCGATCGTGGGTTCCGAGAGAGAGTCCGACGAGTCTTGAGGGGTGATTTCAGGCATGCTTATTGGCCCCGGATGCTGAAGCCTAGCCGGCGGGTCAGCGTGCCGAAGAAATAGCTGGAAGGGTGGGCGCGCAGGAACCGCGCCTTGTGAGGACTCTGTTTCAACTCGACCCGGTCTCCCAGGTCCAGCGGGTGGTCGACGATTCCGTCAACTGCCAAAATGGCAGGTTGGTATCCGTCTAGAGTCAGCCCCACCTCGGTGGAGGGCTTGAGGACCATGGCCGCGCTCAGGCCCATATGGGCCGCCACGGTCTTCAAGACTATCGAGTCGGACTCTGGGTCCAAGATGGGGCCGCCGACCGCCAAGTTGTAGCCGGTGCTGCCGGTTGCCGTTGACACTATCACGCCGTCGGCCCGGAACGTGGTCACCGGCGCGCCGTCGATGGTCCCGGACACAGTCACGACCCGGGAAACTGCGCCTCTGGTGAGCACAACGTCGTTCAGAGCGTGGTACGGCCCGTCAGTGCCGCCCCCGTTGGCCCTGATTACCGTGGCCTGCAGCATGTTTCGTTCATCTAACCGCGAGTCGCCATTGAAGTAGAAGGGAAGCCGCTCCATGGCCTCGTCGACCTGGAGTTCGGTCATGAAGCCCAGCCGGCCCATGTTGATCCCGACGATGGGAATTCCGGCCGGACCGGTGAAGTTAACCGCCCTCAGGATAGTCCCGTCGCCGCCCACCGTGATCACCAGGTCGGTGTTCTCGGCCCTGGGCAACAGGGTTTCCAGGTTCTCGGCGGGAGACAACCAGCTATCTTCCGATAGGTTCAGGTCGTGGAGGACGGCCGTGCTCAGGTCCAATGCCTCGGGGACCCTGGCGTTGTAGATGATACCGATGTTTTTCATCTGTGTTTACTTGGCTTTTCCAGTTCCTATGGCCTGGCTCTTATTTCCAGGCCCTTAATTATGAACCTTTTTTAATTAGCCTGCTTCCGGGCTTGCATTGGGTATCCCGCGCTCCCTCGATAGGTCTAAATGGCCAACGCCTTTACCGCCTCTTGCGCCGCCTCCATGACGAACCCGGGCGCGATACCCATGAAAACCATGGCCGCTCCAGCGACTCCCAAGGCCAGCCACGGAGCGGGCGACCCGGAGATCTTCTCGTCGGAAGTGGCGGGATGGGTGAACATCACCCGGATGATGCGCACGTAGTAGTAGGCCGAGACCGCGCTGTTGATCACGCCCAAGATGGCCAGCCATATCAGGCCGCTGTCCACCGCCGCAGTGAAGATGTACAACTTGGCGATAAATATCCCTGTGGGAGGCACGCCAATCAGGGCCAGCAGTGAAAGTGCCAATACAACGGCCAGCACCGGATTTCTGGTGGATAGCCCGGCGTAGTCGCTGATCTCATCGCTGCTGATCTTGGCGCTAATCATGGTTATGGCTAAGAAGGCGGTCAGGTTGGCTGCCGCGTAGGCCGCCAGGTAGAACAGGACCGAATCCGGGCCGATGGCCGCGAACTCGGGGGCCTTGAAGATGCCGTCGCCCGACTTCACACCCGCCGCCACGCCCACCAGGATGTATCCCGCATGGGATATGGTGCTGTAGCCGAAGAGACGCCGTATGTTGCTCTGGCTGATGGCCACCAGGTTTCCGATGACCATGGATGCGGCGGCTATCCCTGCGATGAGGATTCCCCAGTCCAGGGCCACATCGAAGAACCCGGTGAAAAGGACCCGGATCACCACCGCGAAGGCGGCGGCCTTGCTGGCCACCGACAAGAACCCCACCACCGGGGTTGGTCCGCCTTCGTAAACGTCGGGCACCCACATCTGGAATGGGGCCGCCGAGAGCTTGAATCCGAACCCGGCGATCATCAGGATGATGCCCACGAACAATGCGTAATTTCCGAAAGGTGTGTCTCCCGACGCTTGCCCGATAGCAGTGGATATCTCAGACAATTGGGTGCTTCCGGTAAACCCAAAGACCAGCGCCATCCCATAGAGCATCAGGGCCGAGCTTATGGCCCCGATAATCAGGAATTTCATGCCCGCTTCACTGGAATTCCGGGTCAGCAGGAATGCGGTCAACGCCGCCATCGGCAGAGTAGTCAGTTCCAAGGAGACGTAGATGGTGATCAATTCGGTGGCGGCCGCCAGCAGCATCATTCCCGTCGCCGCGAACAAAATCAGCCCGAAATACTCGCCCTGGAACCGCTCCATGTTGCGCACGTAATCGGTGGACGCCAGCACCACCAACGCCACCGACCCGATGATCAGAAAATTAAAGAATAGAGCGAACCGGTCAACCGATATGGCGCTCAGCAGGATGCTGGGGTCCTCAGCGGTGAATGGATCGGCGCCCCGGAGCAAGTTGGTAGCACCACCCAAGTCGTAGAACTGTATCAGGCTCATTATAAACGGGCCGGCCAACGCCGCGAAGGCGAAATAGGGCAGCAGGCTCTTCTTGGGCAGGACCAAGTCCAGCAAGATCACAAAGACCGCGGCTCCGGCCATGGCCAGGTAGGGGGATAGAACGTAAAAATCGTGGACTGACATCAGGGATTAATCACCCCGTTCAGCACATCCACCATAGGGTTGAGACCGGACTCAAAAACGTCGGTCAATAGCGTGGGCCAGACACCAACGCCTATGATGGTCACCACCATCAGGACCAGGGGCGCGGCCTCCACCAAGGAGGCGTCGGTGAGGTCGTCGAACTGTGGCCGGCGGACCCCGAAGAACGTTCGCTCCATCATCCAGAGGATGTACCCCGCGGCCAACACGATCCCCAGCACGGCGAGAACCGTAGGCCAGGCATATGCCTGGAACGCGCCCAAGAACACCAACAGTTCGGAGACGAAGCCACTGAGTCCCGGTAGACCTAGAGACGCCAGCCCGGCGATCAGCATGGCGACAGCCACCACCGGCATCCGCCCAGCCAAGCCGCCTAGGTCGGGGATATATCGGGTGTGGGTCTTGTCATAGACCAACCCGACGGCCAAGAACAGGAGGCCGGTAACTGTTCCGTGCGTGAACAACTGCATGGCCGCGCCATTCAGCCCGGTGACCGTCAAAGTCCCCTGTGAGATGCCCACCGAGCCAATGCCCACCAGCACCAGGCCCATATGGCTGATGCTGGAGAAAGCGATGAGGCGTTTCAAATCGGTCTGCCGGATTGTGACAACCGCGCCGTAGAGCACGCTGATCACGCCCAAAGTCACCAGTGCCCAGGCGAAGCGGTCAGTCTGGGACGGGAACATGCCCACGTTGATACGTAGAAGGCCGTAACCGCCCATCTTAAGCAGCACCCCTGCCAACATCACGCTGGCCGCGGTGGGAGCGTCGGTATGGGCGTCGGGCAGCCAGGTATGGACCGGCCAGGTTGGCAACTTGATCGCGAAGCCGACAAAGAAGAGCCAGAACAGCCCCGACAACGGGATAAGAAGTCCAGCGGAGGTCAACATGGTCGGTTCATCGAGAAGGGCCACCATGTTAAAGGTCCCGATATCTGCCGTTAGGAAAACAGCCACGATGGCCACCAACATGAAGGCGCTGCCCAAGATTGTGAAGATCAGGAACTTCATGGCCGAGTATTCTTTCCGGCCGCTCCCCCAGACGGAGATGAGCATGAACATGGGGATCAACTCCAATTCCCAGAACAGGAAGAAGAGCAGCAGGTCCATGGAAGTGAAGACCCCCATCACCGCGGTTTGAAGCACCAACAGCCAGATGAAATACTCTTTGACTCGGAGTCCGATGCGCCAAGACGCGAGTACGGCGCACATGCCCAGCAGCCCGGTCAATGCCACCAACGGCGCGCTGAGACCGTCAACCGTCAGCAGGAACTCCGCGTTCAGCCCCACGTCGGGGATCCAAGTAATCCGGTCGACGAACTGGAACCGGTCGGCGCCGGCGCCCCGGTCGAAGAATCCGAAGACCAACAACGACAGCACCAGGTCGGCCAGGGCTATCAGAACGGCGAAATTTCGCACGTTCCGATCGCCTTTGACCACCAACAGCAAGACCAGCGCTCCCACTGCAGGCAGGAACACAGTCGCCGTTAAAAGTCCGTTGTAGCCTTCTACCATCTAGTTTCCTATGCCAGTAACAACGCCAAGATGATCGCCAGAACGCCGAAGGCGATCCCCGTGGCGTAGCCCTGCACATGGCCGCTTTGTAGTTTCCCGATGGCCGAGCCGATGTTCTGGAAGAACCATCCGATCCGGTCGACTATGCCGTCCACTAGGTTGGCGTCGGTCCAATCCAAGATTCCGGCGAAATACTTGAAGAAACCCTTCCGGACCATTACGTCCTCATAAAGGGTGTCCATGTAGTATTTCTCGGACAGCAGCGTGTGGACCGGCTTCACTTTCGACAATGGGTCGGCCCGCTGGTCACGCCGCCGCAGGTAGATCAACACAGCCAACCCGATGCCAGACAGCGCCGCTACGGTGGAGATCGTTGCCATCCACCGGCTGAAATCAAGGGTCTCCGCGTGTCCAGAGGCGCCGAGGGCGGCGCTCAGACCATCACCCAAGAACCCGATGATCCAGTGTCTGGGAATGCCGATCTCTTCTGTCCACTGAGGATTGGCCAGGTAGCCCAATAGCACGGCCGTGACTCCCAGGGCCACCATGGGCAGAACCATGACCCAAGGCGACTCGGCCAGATGCACGCCGCCATGATGGGACTCTCTGGCGGGAACGGTCTGCGCCTTCTCCTCAAGTTCTCTAACGATACCGCCCCGGAACTCCCCGTGGAAAGTCAGGATGATCATCCGGATGGTGTAGAAAGCCGTGACGATCACGCCCGCCAGCAGCGCTGAGAAGGTCACCCGGCTGACCCAGGTGTCCACCAGGCCGGTTCCGGTCCAGGCGCCCAAGAGTATCTCGTCCTTGCTCCAGAACCCGGCCAAAGGAATGATGCCCACCAAGCTCAGGCCCGCGACCACCACCAAGATATAGGTGATTGGCATAACTTTCCGCAGCCCGCCCATGTAACGCATGTCGAAGGTGCCCGTGGCGTGGTTCACGCTGCCGGCACCGAGGAATAGCAATGCTTTAAATGCAGCGTGGGTCACCAGGTGGAAGATAGCCGGCGCGTAAAGTCCCAGCCCCAGGGCCGCCATCATGTAGCCCAGTTGGCTAACAGTCGAGTAGGCCATGACCCGCTTGATATCGTTCATAACCAGGCCCATCGAGGCCGCGAAAACCGCGGTGAACGCGCCTACGAGAGCGACAACGGTCATCGCGTCTGGGGAGTGTTCGAACACTGGGAAGAACCGGGCCACCAGGAACACGCCGGCGGCCACCATGGTGGCTGCGTGAATCAGGGCGCTGACCGGAGTTGGACCTTCCATGGCGTCGGGAAGCCAGGTGTGGAGCGGGAATTGGCCCGACTTGCCCGCTGCCCCGGCGAAGATACCTAGGGCCAGCCAGGTAAGTACCGCCCCGCCCAGGATGGCGCCTGCGGCAGCTTCGGGTTGGGCTGCCTCCCATATGTCCGGGATGTGGAAGGCGTTCAGCCCGACAGCGGCGAAGTTGTCGGCCTGGGTGAACAGGTACAGGATGGCGATCAGGAACCCGACGTCGCCGATGCGGGTGATGATGAAGGCCTTCTTAGCCGCAGCGGCGGCAGTGGGACGCTCATGCCAGAATCCGATGAGCAGATAGGACGACACGCCGACCAGCTCCCAGAACATGTAAAGTTGGATGATGTTGGAGGCTAGGACCAACCCCAGCATGGCTGCGGTGAACAGGGACATGTAGGCGTAGTAACGGGAGAAACTGGGGTCGCCTTTCATATATCCCAGGGAGTAAATCTGCACCAGCAGACTGACCCCGGTCACGACGATCAGCATCACGGCGGTCAATGGGTCGATCAGCAGTCCGAAATCGATGGTTGCTCCGCCCACCTCCAGCCATTCTATGGGCTCAAACACCAGTTCGTGGCCCAAGATCACCGAACGCAGGGTCCAGATGGAGAAACCCAATGCCGTGCCGAGGGCGGCGATAGTCACAAGCCCGCTGATCAACGAAAATCGGTTGAAGAAGGGCCGCACCACCAATGCGGCGAATGCAAAGGAACCCAGCGGCAACAGGAAGATGGCCCAGATGACTGCTTCAGTAACCATCTATAGCTTCCGCAGAATCTCTTCGGCGACATGCTCTCGGCCCTTGGGGACGTAGATCTTGAACGGGACCCGTTCGGCCCAGTCCAAAATGTCGCCCTCCGGCAAGATGCGGGTGGGCAGGCCCTCGCCTTCGAGGACTTCCTTCCACATCTCCGCCAGCATCAAGTTTGGCGCGTCTTTAAATTCAACCCACATATAGTTCTCTTTAAATCCAGCGAAGGTCAGTGCCGCAATCCGGTGGCTTCTGACAAGTCCACGGAATCGTGGGTCCGGTACATGGCGAAAACGATTCCCAAGCCCAGGGCAATCTCGGCAGCAGCCACCGTGATGATGAACACCGCGAAAACCTGCCCGGTCAGCACTGAGCTGATGTCGTCCTGAAGCGCCGCGGGCGCTAGGTATTTGGCCATGGCCACCAGCGTCACGTTGACGGCGTTGAACATCAACTCGATGGACATCAAAACCGCCAAGACATTACGCCTAGCAAGTGAACCGTACAGGCCGATGCAGAACAGGATCGCCGCGACAATCATGAAGGCTTCGAATGACATATCCGGCTAGTCCCTCCCCGTTCCCGAACTGGGCCGGACCAGCACCAGCGCGCCGATCAGCGCCGCCAGCAGCAGCACAGATACCGCCTCGAAGGGCAGGACGTAATCACTGATCAAGAGGTCGGCAAGTCCCGCCTCTTGCACTTCGGCTTGATCCTCGTCGCTGGTGACGCCTTGTTCAGTCAGTACTCCTCCGGTGAGAGTCGTCACCGAGTTGGTCTGCACCAAGTCCACCCGCGCTTGTTGGTCGGCGGGCAGGAATTCCCACTTGGTGTCCACCGCCACAGTTACAAGTGCGGCTAACAACAGGGCGGCAAAGACCGCTGCCGGTAACTGCAGCCGGTTGGGCAGATTGCCTCGTTGGACGTCCCGGGTCAACATCACGGCGAAGATGATCAGGATGGCGATGGCCCCGACGTAAATCAGGACCTGGACCACGGCCAAGAACTCGGCGCTGAGGAGGATGAAGAACCCGGCGACGGCGATGAACACCACGATCAATAGCAGGGCGGCTCGGAACAGGTCCGGCACCATCACCACTCCCAGCGCTCCGCCGATGGCCATCACGCTCAGTATCCAGAAGGTAACATCTTGGAAGAGCATCTACTCGGCGTCCTCGTTGGGGACCGGAGCGGGCGCGGCCTCACTGTCTTCGACGAAGGACGAGTCCACCGGGGGTTCCTGGGGGAGCAGGTCGGAGGGCACGGGCCGGGAGATATCCATGCCGGCCTTTTCCTTCTGATGCCATTGCCACGACTCACGGCCCACCTCCTGCCAGTCGAGCGGCCGGCCGCCTTTGGGGTCGTAGCCGGCGTCCTCAAGCTGCGGACGGAACCAAGTACTGGGGCGTTTGTCCGCCTGTCGTAGATGATCGATGTCGATGACCATTTCCTTCCTGGAATATTGGCCTTGCTCGAATCCGCTGCCCATGAACAGCGCATCGTAGGGGCAGGCCTCGACACACAGTCCGCAGAACATGCACCGGTTTATCGCGATGTCGAAGACCTCCAGCTTGTACTTGTCGCCTTGGGCCGGGGCGGTCTCGCTGGGCGTGGTTACTATCTTGATGATTCCCAGGGGGCAGTATTTGGCGCAGGAGGCGCAGCCAGTGCATCGCTCCTCGTACCAGACGAACTCCTCGCCCCGGAATCGTGGGTGTTGCTTGACCCGTTCTTCCGGGTACTGGACTGTAAAAGGCTTCTTGGTCAGGTTCTTCAGGGTGACCATCAATCCCTTGACCATCGCTATTCCGTACATGTTAGTCGGCCTCCCCGGGGGTGAGGGTGGCGCCCGTTACAGGGCCTGCCGGACGGACTTTTTCCTTGATCAACGTCCCGAAGACCAGGAGGCAGGCGAAAGCCACTCCGAAGTTTATCCCGGCCATGATCCACAGGTCGCTCGTATCCAGGTTGCCGGCACCGTCGCGCAGGAAGTAGACCTCCAACGCGGTGGCGAACAGGTTTATGATGCTGAGTGGCAGCAAAAACTTCCAGGCAAATGCCAGCAATTGGTCGATGCGCAGCCGGGGGAAGGTTGCCCGTATCCAACTGAAGATGAAGGCCAAGACGCCGATCTTCATGAGGAACCACGCCCAGCCCAGATAGTTCGACGCGGGGCCAGACCAGCCGCTGAGGAACAACGTGACCATGACTGCGGATGAGGTCAGGACCGCGCCGAACTCGGCCGCCTGGATCAGGGCGAATTTCACGCCGCTGTATTCGATGTGATACCCGGCGATAATCTCCGACTCGGCCTCTGCCAGGTCGAAGGGGGTGCGGTTCAGTTCTGCGGACGTTCCTGCGAAGAAAACGAAAAATGCCAGGGGCTGCACCAACAGGAACGGGATTGTCTGGGCGGAGATTATATCGTTCAGGGACATGGACCCGGCCACCAACACCACACCCAGCAGCGACATGACCACCGGGACCTCATAGCTGATCAACACCGCCACGCCCCGGGACGCGCCGAACATGGCGTATCGGTTGTCTGATGCCCATCCCGCCATGAATATGGCGATCGACGTTATCGATGTGACGGCCAGGATATACAGAACGCCCACGTTCAAATTGGCCAGGGCCGTGTCTTTGGCGAAGGGCACCACGGCCATCACCAGCACCACCGGAGCCAGCATGGCCACCGGGACGATGGTGAATACGATCCGGTCGGCGCCTCTCGGGGTCAGGTCTTCTTTGACCAGCAATTTGACCAGGTCGGCCAGGGGCTGGAGCGACCCGAATGGCCCCCAACGGTTGGGCCCGATCCGGTTATGGAACCGGCCAATCAGCCGCCGCTCAACCCAGGAGAATAGACCCGCCCCCAGCAACACCCCGTTCACCAAGATCATCATCATGGCGATACCGGCAACTACGTAAGACAGCCAGCAGGGCAGCACGTTGCCCACGCCGTCGTAAATCACCCGGAACAAGAGGGTGTCGTACAGGATGTTGTCTGGGCCTAGAACGCAGTTCATCGGTCCACTTCACCCATGTTGATATCCAAGCTGCCCAGCGTCACGATCATGTCCGCCAATTTCCAGCCAACAAGAAGATGTTCAGTAACGGTGAGGTTGATCAGGGACGGCGAACGAACCTTGCACCTATAGGGGCTGATTCCGCCGTCGGCCACCAGATAGAAGGCCAGTTCGCCCTTGGAAGCTTCAACCCGCCCGTAGGCCTCGGCGCCGGCCGGGGGCCGCAATATCAGCGGCACGTCGGCCCGAGTGGGGCCCGGCTCGATCTGCTGGATGCACTGCTTCACCATGCGGATGCTCTGGTGTATCTCCTGGATACGCACCCAGAACCGGTCGTAGTTGTCGCCGCCGGTGGCCACCGGGACATCGAACTCCATGCGGTCGTAGGCGTCGTATGGGTCCATCTTGCGCCAATCCCAGTCAGAGCCACTGGCCCGTAGCACCGGCCCACTTACCGATGCGTTGATAGCCAGGTCCAGAGGCAACAGGCTGACCCCTCGGGTACGGACCATCACGATCTCATTTTCCAAGATCAACTGTTCAATCTCTTTGTACTCGGCATCAAAGTCCTTCAAGAATTGGTCCAACGCCGGCCAGAAGTCATCCGGGGCGTCGAAGAACACGCCGCCGGGGCGCATGTAACTCACGGTTATCCGCGCTCCGCAGAGCATCTCGAACAGGTCGAGTATCCGCTCCCTGGACCGGAAGGCGTACATCAAAGGAGTGCCCAACGTCCCCAGGTCCTGGAGGAAGAAACCGATGCCCATCAGATGGCTGGCCACCCGCTGTAGCTCGGCGGTCAAAGTCCTGAGGTACTTGGCCCGCTGGGGCACCTCTACACCCAACAGTTCCTCAACCGCAAGACAGTAGGCCTGGTTGTTGATCATGGACGAGACGTAATCCAAGCGGTCGGTGAGGGTAACTATCTGGGTGTAGTTGCGCTCTTCGGCCAGCTTCTCGGTGCCGCGGTGGAGGTAGCCGAAAATGGGCTCAACCTCCAATATCTCCTCGCCGTCAAAGGTAACGCGAAGCCGGAACACCCCGTGCGTGCTGGGGTGCTGCGGCCCGATATTTACCGTCATCGGCTCAGTTTTGATCGGCATGGTGGGTTAAGCTCTTGCTCCGATAACCGGCGTCGCGGCGAGGGGCGGAAATCCCCCCTTGCTCCCCCCTTTGCAAAGGGGGGAGATTACGCAATCGGCGCCGAAAGCCTCCCTTTCGTAAAGGGGGGATGGGGGGCTTTTCGCCCCCACAGCAAAAGACAGCGCCACTACAAATAGTCCTTCCGCAGCGGGTGACCTTCAAAGCCTTCCCACAGCATTATTCTTTTCATGTTGGGGTGTCCGGAGAAACTGATTCCCATCAGGTCCCAGATCTCCCGCTCCTGAAAGTCGGCCCCCCGCCACAGGTGGTAGACCGAGGGCAGGGTGAGGTCATCGCGGCCGACCAGGCGTGTTTTGACGATGGCCGTGTGCCTTTTATTCAGGGAAGTCAGGTGGTATACGACTTCAAAATGGTCGATGTAGTCGACGGCCGAGATTGAATTCAGGAAATTGAAGTCCAACCCACTGTCTGACTTCATGAAATTGGCAACATCGGCGATCTTCTGAGACTTGACCCGGAGGGCTCCATCAACCATTCCATCCACCGATTCGGGAACACCGGCGGCTACTTTTTCTGCCAAGTCCTCGCCGGTCAACTGCTGCAATGCCATCAAGAGTTATCCGGTTTCGAGCCCCGGCTGAAGGGGTTCAGATTGGGGCCGTTGGGCAGGTTGTGGTACTTCTTGATCTTCTCATGAAGTTCCATGATTCCGTAGAGCAGGGCGTCGGGGCGCGGCGGGCAGCCCGGAACATAAACATCCACTGGAATTATGTGGTCCACACCGGGTACCACACTGTAGGAACCGTAGTAAGGACCGCCGCTAGTGGCGCAGACGCCCATGGAAATCACCCATTTGGGCTCGGCCATCTGGTCGTAGATGCGGCGAATCGCCGGGGACATCTTCCAGGTCACGGTGCCGGCCACAATCATCAGGTCAGCCTGGCGAGGCGAGGCGCGAAAGGCCTCCATGCCGAAGCGGGCGATGTCGAAGCGGCCCATGGCGCTGGCGATCATCTCGAAGGCGCAGCAGGCCAGTCCGAAGGTCACCGGCCACAGGGCCGACTTCCGGCTCCAGTTGACCAGGGCGTCCACGGAAGTGATCATCAAGTTGTTCTTGAGGTCGTCTGGGACCTCTATGGTGGGCTCGGCCAGGGGTTCGATGGACGCGTCTTTCAGGTCCTGGACCAGCGACCCTTCATACCGGTCCAACTCCCAGGTGCGCGACTGCAGAGGCCCGTCCCCTTGAGATAGCTCCAAAGGCATCGGCGTACCCTAACCCCATTCCAGGTCGTTCTTGCGCCAAGCGTAGGCCAGGCCAACCAGCAGGATACCCACGAACACAGCCATCTCGATCAGCGCGAATAACTCCAGTTGCTGGAACTTGGCCGCCCATGGATATAAGAAGACAACTTCTACATCAAAAATGACGAACAGGATAGCGAACATGTAGTAACGGAAGTTGAACAACTCCCAGCGACCGCCGATGGGCTCAACGCCACACTCGTAGGTGTCGGATTTGATCTCCGTCGGATTGTTGGGCCTAAGCCCGATGCGGCCCGCCATGGACGACATCATCAGCATGCTGATGGGAACACCGATGGCCACCACAATGAAGATGGCGATGAGTCCGTATTCCCGGAAATAATTATCTAACATGGCCTGTTGTTTGCTCGGGCCTAATGGTCTATGCAAAATAGGGCGGCGGACGATGGCCCCGGAATCGTCCCAGATTATAGCAGAGAGACCCACGCCTTTACAGGCAAGAATGGCGAAGTCTGCCTGCAAAATCCCCCTAACCCCCTTTACGAAAGGGGAAGCTCCCCCATTTCGTAAAGGGGGACGGGAAGGGGATTTCGGCAGTTCATCTCCACCTTTTCCGGTCCGTGGCTGGCTGGTAGTATTAATCGACTTGCATTTAGCCACGGTCATCACCGGATAAGAGCCCAAGACGGGAGGAGATTTGACCACAGCCCAAGGGCCTCTAGTGGGTCTGAAAGTCCTGGACCTTTCCATAATCGTCGCCGGGGGCACCGCCAGCAGCCTGCTGGCGGACTTCGGCGCCGAGGTGGTCAAGGTGGAACGCCCCGGCGCGGGAGACCCGCTCCGGAATTGGGGACCCTTCGCCAACGGGGTCTCACTGTGGTGGAAGGTCCACTCCCGCAACAAGAAGTCCATCACTCTGAACCTAGGCACTCCCGAAGGCCAAGATATCCTCAAAAAACTAGCGGCCGAGGCAGACGTCTTGATCGAAGGTTTTCGGCCCGGCGCAATGGAGCGTTGGGGGCTGGGACCCGACGACCTGCAAAAAGCGAACCCCAAGCTGGTGATGCTGCGTTACTCGGGGTTCGGACAGTCGGGCCCCTACAAAGACCGGCCTGGCTTCGGCACCATCGCCGAGTGCATGAGCGGCTACATCAGCATGACCGGTTTTCCGGATACCCCTCCCAACCTGCCGCCGATACCTCTGGCCGACGAGATCGCCGGGGTGTTTGGGGCCATGGCCGGCATGATGGCGCTTTATCACCGGGATACTTCCAGCAACCCGGACGCCAAGGGCCAGGTGGTGGATGTCAGCCTTTTTGAGCCCCTTTTCCGGCTCTGTATCCCCCACATTACCATGTTCGATATGCTGGGAATCAACCGGGAGCGGGTTGGCAACGACTTCCCTGACGCCGCGCCGCGAAGTCTGTACAAGACCGCCGACGACCGTTGGTTGGGCCTCTCCGCAACCTCCCAGAACACCTTTGAGAGTCTGGCCCAAGCCATGGGAATGCCGGACCTCATCAGCCGAACGGAGTACAAGGACAACGCCGCCCGCCTGGAGAACCGGGAAGCCCTGAACGACGAACTCCAAGGGTGGCTGGGCCAGCGCGACCTCAAAGACACCATGGACCAACTGATTCCCGCCGGAGGAGTGGTGGGCCCGGTCTACGACGCCGCCCAGATCATGGCCGACCCCCACTATCAGGCCCGCGAGGACATCATCGACATAGACGACCCGGAACTGGGTCAGACTAAGATGCTGGGTGTAGTCCCCAAATTCAGCGAAACGCCGGGCGCCGTTGAACACGCCGGTCCAACAGTCGGCCAACACAACAGCCATATCTACGGGTCGTGGCTGGGGTTGGGTGAAGACGAACTGGCGGAGATGGCCGGGCAGGGGACGATCTGACATGACGTCCCAACTGCTCATCGCTACCGGCAATCCAGGAAAGATGCGGGAGTATACCGACCTGCTGAGAGATATCCCCTTCGAACTGGTCTCGCTGCGGGATTTGAGTATCACCCATGAAGTTGAAGAGACCGGAGAGACCTTCGAGGAGAACGCCTGGCTTAAGGCCTCCGAATACGCGGCCATATCCGGCCTGCTGACCCTGGCCGATGATTCGGGGTTGGAGGTCGACGCGCTGGCAGGTGAACCGGGAGTCCGCTCCGCCCGTTACGGAGGCGACGCGTGTAACAACGACCAAGAACGTGTCCAGTTGCTGCTGAAGAATCTGGAAAACGTGGCGTGGGAAGAAAGGGGCGCACGGTTTAGGTGCGTTATATCGGTAGTACTGCCGGCGCACGCTAAATCCCCCCTAACCACCCTTTACGAAAGGGGGAAGCGAGTCCCACCCTTTCGTAAAGGGGGACGGGAAGGGGATTTTCGCCCCGCGGCCTCAGACACGCCGAACCCTCCCACCCTCGTAACCCAAACCGATGGCTTCGTGGCCGGAATGATACAATACACACCCGAGGGAGACGACGGTTTCGGCTATGACCCAGTGTTCTACCTGCCCCCGTACGAAAAGACCGTCGCTCAACTCCCGCTGAACGTAAAAAACCAGATCAGCCACCGGGCCAACGCCGCCCAAAAAGCGGCGGATACCCTGAAAAAACTGATTGCGGATAGCTAAAAGCTCAAAGATGCTAACTGATAAATTCGGCAGGCCCATGCGTGACCTGCGTATCTCCGTCACAGACCGGTGCAACTTCAGGTGCCCCTACTGCATGCCGGCCGAGATCTACGGCGAGGCTTACGAGTTCCTGCCCCGTGCCGACATCCTGACCTTTGAGGAACTGACACGGCTGGTGCGCATCTTCGCCGAGTTGGGCATCGAAAAGCTGCGGGTGACCGGTGGCGAACCTCTGCTACGCAATGACCTGCCCCAATTGCTGGGCATGCTCACTGACATCGCCGGCATCGACGACCTTACGCTGACCACCAACGGCTATCTGCTCAGCCAGTTCGCCCAGCCGCTGAAGGACGCGGGACTTCAGCGCATAACCATCAGCCTGGACAGCCTGGATGAAGAGGTCTTCAAGGCGATGAACGGCCGCGGCTTCACCACAGAAAAGGTCCTTGAGGCCATCGAGACCGCTTCAGAAGTTGGGCTGTCTCCCATCAAGATCAACTGCGTGGTCCAGAAGAATGTGAACGACCACACCATCGTCGACCTGGCCCGCCACTTCAAAGGGACCGGCCACATCGTCCGCTACATAGAATACATGGACGTTGGCAACCGCAACGGCTGGCGGTCAGAGCATGTGGTGCCCGCCGACGAGATCATCGCCAAGATCGACGCCGAAATGCCCCTGGAACCCGTCGCAAGCAACTATCAAGGTGAGGTGGCCACAAGGTACCGTTATAAAGACGGCAGCGGAGAGATCGGTTTCATCGCCTCGGTGACCAAGCCGTTCTGCGGCGACTGCACCAGGATCCGGCTGTCGACCGACGGCAAGATCTATACCTGCCTCTTCGCCGGTGAAGGCGTCAGCCTGAGAGACCCCATGCGCTCCGGCGCCGATGATAACGAACTGCGAGACCTGATCACCGGCATCTGGACCGTCCGCTCCGACCGGTATTCGGAGGAACGGGCCGCATCGCCCAACGGTGAGGGCACTCCCAGAAAGATCGAGATGTACCAGATTGGCGGTTAGCTAATAGCTCAGATGCGGAGCAACGGAATCGTCATCCACACCGACGGCGCTTGCAAAGGCAATCCCGGACCGGGCGGCTGGGGCGCGGTCATCGAACAGAACGGCGGCCAGGTAAAACTATCCGGAAGCGAGCCCCAGACCACCAACAACCGAATGGAAATGACTGCCGTAATCAAGGGTCTCGAGGCCGTCGACGCTTCGGCCAACGTGCTGATCAGTTCTGACAGCACGTATGTGATCAATACCATGACCAAGGGCTGGAAGCGCAAGGCAAACCAAGATCTATGGGATCAACTAGACCGGCTGGTCGGCAGCCGCAACGTCTCTTGGCGGTGGGTACGCGGCCACAACGGAGACCGAGGCAATGAACTGGCCGATGCGTTGGCCACCAAAGAGGCGGGCACCGCCAAGTAGCGGTCCTTCGGGAGTACCAAATTATGTCAACTGCCAACAACCCCGACCTACATCTGACCCATCTGGACGAACAGGGAAATGCCAAAATGGTCGACGTGGGCGACAAAGACGTCACCAGCCGGGAGGCTGTCGCCCGGGGTCACGTGTCCATACAGCCCGAAACATTGCGGTTGATCAAAGTGGGACTGATGAAGAAGGGCGACGTGCTGACCATCGCCCAGTTGGCGGGCATCATGGGCGCCAAAAAGACCTCAGAGCTGATACCGCTGTGCCATCCCCTGCCCTTGGACCGCGTGGACGTTGACCTGGAACTGGACGAAGCAGAAAGCCGCATCAACATCACCGCCACCGCCAAGACCACCGCCCGCACCGGTGTTGAGATGGAAGCCCTTACCGCCGTGTCAGTGGCCGCCTTGACCCTCTATGACATGTGCAAATCAGTGGACCGCGGGATGCGCATCGAAGGCGTCCGTTTGGTCAAGAAGAGCGGAGGCCGCAGCGGCGACATCAACCTAGAAGATTAGGTGGTTCGCCGTGTTCGCAGGAGCAACCGGTCCCCAACGTCGGAGGGTGGGTTAAAAACCCACCCCCTCTCGCATCCACCAACTCCCGGTCACCAGGAAAACTTAACCCGGCCTCCCTTGCCTAGAAATTCCCCTCCGGCTCCATCCCCATGAAGAACTGGCCCGCGGTCTCGAAGTGCGTGGGCCTTCCCTGGATATGCTGGGACACCACATGGATGTCCTGGAATTGGCGCT
>NZVX01000009.1 GCA_002698265.1 Chloroflexota bacterium
AGAAGTGGATAAAGGGAAACAACCCTAAATAGTCATAACAGGTGGCCTGGCTGGTGCAGGGTGGGTTGTGTGGAGGCCGACTGCTGCTGCGGCTAATCGAGTCTCATGGGTGGTGCGGTTCCTGTACCAGCCTGGCTGCCTTCCTAGAGCCCCTGGCGGCCAATGCCGGGGGCTCTTTTTTGGGTCTCATTAACCCGAAGAGCAACAACCATACCACACCATTCAAGGGGTTTAAAACCCTACCCATGCTATAATTTCGGCACATTTGGGCCTCTTGATTACATAACTAGTCAAAACTCAACGATATTCGTCAGATAGCCGTTAACTCTGTTATCTGTGCCCCAGACCGGGGCTAAAGGAAAACGCCATGACCTCAGGTAACAAACCGGCCATCGCCATCACGATGGGCGACCCTTGCGGCATCGGACCGGAGGTCGTGGTGAAGGCCATGGCAGACCCACGGGTCTACGCCACCTGCCGGCCGCTGGTGGTGGGCAACGTCTACGCCATGGAACAGGCGGTGTCCCTAACAGGACTCCCCGTAAAGATCAAAGAAATGGATGATTCTACGGTTGCCGGACTGGAGCCGGGAGTTATCGATGTTGTGGATATCCACAACCTGAACCCGGCGGACATCACCGTAGGGGAGATCAACCCAGCCTGCGGTCAGGCGGCCATGGAATGGGTTACTAAGGCCGGAGAACTGGCCCTGGCCGGCGTCGTTGACGCTCTGGCCACGGCGCCGTTGAATAAGGAAGCGGCCAGCCTGGCGGGTTACAAGTCCATCGGCCACATGGAGCTGCTGCAAGAACTCTCCAAGTCCCCATTGGTAGCCACAATGCTGATGGCCAAGAATCTACGGGTCGTTCACCTGAGCACCCACCGATCATTGAGCCGGGCCTGCGAACTGGTTAAGAAAGATCGGATCCTCGACTACCTGAGACTCACCCACGAGAGCTTCGTTACCTACGGTTTCAAAAACCCCCGGGTCGCTGTGGCCGCTCTGAATCCCCATGGGAGCGACGGCGGCCTGATGGGAGACGAAGAGGCTGAAGAGATCGCTCCGGCCGTCGAGGCCGCCAAGAACGAAGGTATCAACGCTATTGGCCCGATCCCGGCGGATATAATCTTCCATCAGGCCATCCAAGACCAATACGACGTTGTGCTCTGCATGTACCACGACCAAGGGCACATACCGGTTAAAGTCTACGGTTTTGAAGAGAGCATCACCGCCAACCTGGGGCTCCCCTTCGTGCGAACGTCCGTTGACCACGGCACCGCCTTCGACATAGCCGGAAAGGGCATAGCCAGCCACGAAAGCATGTTGGAGTCCATCTGGCTGGCGGCGGCGTTGGCCCAAGGGAACGGCCTGGCTGGTTCATAATCAGTGATTTAGCTGCCCCTGCGCTCACGAATCCAGCTTTCGTTTCCGACTCCGGTGCTATAATGGTGCCCGGTGATTACCCTTGGATTCCATTGAGTGCCGGCGTTTTTGTTTCGAAGAATCGCCCGGTCTCCCATCAGGAAGGAAAAATGAAAGTGGCGTTCATCGGTGGAGGCAAGATGGCCGAAGCCATCCTCCACGGCGTCTTGTCCGGCAAGCTTGCGGATCCCAAGGACATCAGCGTGGGCGAGCCTGTGGCCGAACGTCGGGAGTACCTCTCCAGTCAGTTCGGTGTTTCCGCGGACGCCGATAACGTCAAATCAACCCAACAAGCAGATCTGGTTGTATTTGCCATAAAACCGCAAGACCTGGGCCCGGTTATGGGGCAGTTGAAGGGCCACCTGGACTCGCAACAGGCCGCGCTATCCATCGTTGCCGGGGCCAAGATGGACACCCTGACCAAAGGCCTGGGCCACCAGTCTGTCGTCCGCGTCATGCCGAACACCCCGGCGCAGATAGGTGAGGGCATGTCTCTTTGGACCTGCTCGGACGGGGTCGATGACTCCAGACGGGAGATGGTTAAGGCGGTATTGGGAACCATTGGCCAGGAGATTTACGTATCAGATGAGAAATACATGGACATGGCCACCGCGCTCAGCGCTAGCGGGCCGGCCTATGTCTTCTTATTCATCGAAGCCCTGATCGATGCCGGAGTCTACGTGGGCATGCCCAGAGACATGGCCCGGACGCTGGCCCTGCAGACCGTTTTCGGCAGCACCAAGCTGGTCATGGAATCCGGGATGCACCCGGCCGAGCTGAAAGACATGGTGGTCTCGCCCGGAGGAACCACCGCCGAGGCGTTGCGGGTGCTGGAAGACCAAGGCGTCCCCGCGGCGATAGTCAGTGCCGTGGACGCCGCGTACCGGAAATCGGTCCAACTGGGCCAGGGGTAAAGAGGTAATAATTGGCCGCACTGCTGAACGCGATATTAACCCTTTTCACCATCGCCATATTTGCGCGGGTGATCCTGACATTCGTCATTCCCATGAGTGGGGCCAATCCCCACCCTATCCTCATCAGCATCAACACCCTGGTTAGCCAGGTTACCGAGCCGGTCCTCGGGCCCATCCGCCGCAGCCTGCCCACCTTTGGAGGGCTCGACTTCAGCCCCATGGCGGTGCTAATCATCCTGATCCTTTTGCGCCGGGTCGTGGACGGCGTCTTCAACTGACTTTGCTGTCCAGGCCGTATCGCCTTGACCAGGCAACTCCAGCTTCATAGAATGAGCCCATCGGATTCCCGATAGATATCGACACTCTCCCAAACGTAACCCTTGTAACACTACCCAAGTTGGACTTTCATCAAGATGCACCAACAAGAGATGCTGAAAGGCAACACAGATACCCTGCTCCTAGCCCTTCTGGAGAACGAGGCCATGTACGGCTATCAGATCGTAAAGGAAGTGGACGAGCGGAGCAGCGGCTACTTTGCCTTCAAAGAAGGCACGCTATATCCGGCGCTACACCGCCTGGAAAAGGCCAAGCTGATCGAAGGTCGCTGGGAAGACACGCCTAACAACGTACGCCGGCGCTACTATCTAATCACCGCCAAGGGACAGCAAGCCCTTGAGGACCGTCTCTCGGAATGGCAGCGCTTCACCAGCGCTATGAATTCGATCATGCTCCTTAGCGCTAGCCCTGAGACCCGATAGACGGCGTCATGCCATTTGAAGTCACATATTACCTTCAATCGCTGGCCTGGAGGCTCCACCTGGACCCCGCCGAGAAGGACGAGATCATCCAGGAATTGGAAGCCCACCTCGAAGACAAGGCCGCCGAGCTGGAGACCCAGGGGGTGGACCGCGAAACAGCGATGGCCCGCGCCGTTGAGGAGATGGGCGCGCCCAACACAGTCGCCCAGGGCATGTATGAGGTGCACAGTCCAGGAGTTTGGCTGGATGTGCTGTTGTCCACCATTCCCCACTTCCTGTTGGCTTCGCTATTCGCGCTTCATCTGTGGAGCCACTATTTCCTGGTATCCCTGCTGCTAATCGCCATCGCGTTTGTAACCTGGCGCAACTGGCGTGCCGGAAGCCCCAGCAAATGGTCGTATTCCTGGATGGGCTACTCACTGGCGGCGCCCGCGCTCTCATGGCTTCTATCGCTGATTACTCTTGGCTACGGGGCCTGGACCCTGGTGACCACCGGGCAGTTGCCGTTCAATGTGGTTCTGTTCTTCCTGCTTATCGGGTACGTGCCTTTCTCCATGTGGATCATGGCCAACGTGATCTTCAAGATGGTCAAAAGAGACTGGCTGCTGGCTTCTCTCACGGCCCTTCCGTTCCCATTCTTGACGTCGTGGGTGTTGTTCTTGAACTGGCAGGGAGGGCTTTGGAGCGAACATGCGGAACGGATGCAAGATTCCGACACTGCCAGGGCATTTATCTTCTTGGCCATGGCGGTCACTACCGCCGTATTCTTGAAAGTGGGGCCGCGCTTGCTCCGCATCGGGCTACTCACGGTGAGCACTTCTATCCTGGTGATAATCACGGCCGCCTCTTTGCCGGTGAGCCTGAACGTATTGGCAGTGGTGCTGATGATCGTCGCGTCACTGGCATTCATGCTGAGCCCGGCCATGCTGGAGTCCAAGATAGAACGCCGCCAGCTCGAAGCCGAGGGGTTAGGCTAGCTTTCCGACTCCTGACATTCGCAACAGCGGCATATCCCGCCTCATACTCCATCTCTGCTCTGGACGTGACTGATTGGACGACCAACTGAACAAAGACGTGGCATCCATGCGGAAGTTGCTGGACCAGGACCTGGCGACCTCCCAACCGCGGATGCCGGAACAGCCCTTGTTGGTCGCCATGTGCGGCCTACCCGGCACTGGCAAGTCCTACTTCGCGGCTAAGTTGACCGAACAGGTCCCTTTCCTAATCTTGGAGACCGACCGGCTGCGCAAGGTGCTGGTCGAGCATCCCAAATACACGACGGGAGAGCACCGCCGGGTATTTCGCTCCTGCTACCAACTGATTCAGTACTATCTGATCAACGGCTACAGCGTGCTATTCGACGCCACGAACCTCAATGAAGAGTTCCGGACCTACCTATATGACATTGCCGAGGCCACCGGAGCCCCACTGGCGGTCGTGCACGCCACTGCCCCTCAAAATACAGTCCGGCGCAGACTGAAAGAGCGCAAAGCCGATCGGCACGCCAACACCTTCTCCGACGCCGGATGGCTGATCTACACTAGGCTGGCCCCGGTGGAGGAACTGGTCCAGCGCGACCATTACAAGCTTGACACATCCAAGGACATTGCCCCAGTGCTGGACCAGGTAGTCGAGTGGGCCAGGTCAAGCGGACAGATCAAAGTAGAATAACAAACTGGTGAAAAGCCGAAATGACCACGACAGCAAAGCCTAAGGCAGCGAAAGCCAAGAAATCCACCAAAGCCGTCAAAAGCACCGGACTGAAGATCGATGTCCAGTCGGCCGACATCATCGGCATCGACACCCCTGCCTTGGTGGTGAACCTGTTCCGTGGGGTCAAGAAGCCGGGTGGCGCAACTGGAGCCGTTGATAAAGCTCTAGGCGGGGTCATCACCCAGTTGATCGAAGATGGGGAGATCAAAGGCAGCACCGGGGAGACCACGCTGATCCACACTCTGGGCAAGATCAAACCCAGCAGAGTGCTTGTCGCTGGGCTGGGTACCCAGGACAAATTCGACGTTCAAGTCGTGCGTCGGGTATCGGCGGAAGTGGTCCGCTTCCTGCGCCGTAAGGGGATCTCCAGCGCCGCCACCATCGCCCACGGGGTGGGTATCGGCGGTCTTGACCCTCAGTTGTCCGGCCAGGCCATCGCCGAAGGCGCACACCTGGGGCTCTACAAATTCGGCACCTACCTCACCAAGAACAGTGATTCCACCAACGAGTTCGAGCACCTGACCGTAGTGGAGTCGGACAAAACCCGGGCCAAGGCCATCGATGCCGGAATCCAGCTTGGTTCCACCGTAGCCAAAGCCTCGATCACGGCCCGAAACATGGTCAACGAACCGGCCAACCATATGACGCCATCGCGCATGGCTGAAGCCGCCCAGAAAGTGGCCTCCGACCAAGGACTCAAGATCGAGATAATGGAAAACGCCCAGATGAAAAATATGGGCATGGGCGCTTTCATGGGAGTGGCCCAAGGCACCGACGAACCGGCCAAGCTCATCGTGCTGCGCTATGATGGAGACCCAGAAAGCCCGGAGAACAACCTGGGGCTCATCGGCAAGGGAATCACCTTCGACACCGGTGGAATATCCCTGAAGCCCCCCGGCGGAATGGAGGCCATGAAGGGCGATATGGCGGGTGGCGCGTCGGTCATCGCCGCCATGGAGATTATCGGCCAGACCAAGCCCAAGATTAACGTGCTGGCTGTTATCGCGGCTACGGAAAATATGCCCGGCGCGTCGGCGCAGCGGCCTGGAGACGTGGTGCGGGCCATGAACGGCAAGACCATCGAAGTGATCAACACCGACGCCGAGGGCCGCTTGGTGCTGGCCGACGCCCTGTGTTACGCCCGGGAGCAGGGCATCACTCGCCTGGTGGACGTGGCGACCCTTACGGGAGCCATGGTGACTACCCTGGGCAAGGCCTGCACCGGAGTCATGGGCAACGACGGCCAACTGGTCCAACAGACCATCGACGCCGGTAAGAAGACGGGCGAGAAATTCTGGGAATTGCCCATGTTCGACGAGTACAAAGACCTGATCAAGAGCGATGTCGCCGACATGAAGAACAGTGGCGGGCGGCAGGCGGGTTCCATCAGCGCGGCCCTATTGTTGGCCGAGTTCGTGGACGGCGCCGCCTGGGTGCACCTCGATATTGCCGGCACATCCACATCAGACAAAGCGGCTGGCTATCTGGTCAAGGGCGCGACGGGTGTGCCGGTCCGCACTCTGGCCCAGCTGGCCACGGACCTGGCCGAATCAGGCGCGCCCAAGAAGTCCCGCGGCAAAACTAAAGCCAAATAACGGAGTCGTACCTTGACCAGTTCTTATGAGACCATCGGCCATCCCGTGGGCCGCGCCGAAGGGCCGGCGAAAGTCACCGGCCAGGCGATGTTTCCCGCGGATGTGAACCTGCCCGGCACCCTGGTGGGCAAGTGCCTGCGCAGCCCATTCCCCTACGCTAAGATCGTGTCCATCGACGCGGACTCAGTGGCCGAAGCCCGGCAAGTGCCTGGCGTCCATGCCGTGCTGACCGCCGACGATATTCCTCCGCACTTGGTGGGCCGTATGCTTCGGGATATGCCCATCCTGGCCCGGGACGTGGTCCGGTTCGCCGGACAGAAGGTGGTGGCGGTCGCTGCCGAAGACGACGATATCGCCGAAGAGGCCCTGAACCTGGTCCAGGTCGAATACGAAGAACTTGACCCCATACTGGACCCGGAGGAATCCATCATGCCCGGCGCGCCGGTCCTGCATCCGGACTTCGCTGATTATGCCGGGATACCCGATGCCGCCCAAGAACACCCCAACATCGCCGGACAGGCTTCCTGGAACCGGGGTGATGTGGAGCAGGGCTTCGCTGAAGCCGATCTGATTTTCGAGCATACCTTCCGGACCAACCACCAGCACCAAGCCTACATCGAGCCCCATGCATCGGTGGTCTTCTTGGACGACACCGGCCGGGTGCAGACCTGGGTGAACAGCAAGATGCCGTTCCAAGTTCGCCAACAGCTCTCAGACGGCATCGATATGCCCACCGACCAGATCCGTGTCAATCCCACGACTATCGGCGGAGATTTCGGTGGCAAGGGGGGGTTCATGGACACCCACTTGGGTTTCTGGCTCTCCAAGACTACCGGCCGCCCCGTGCGTATGGCCATGACCTATATCGAAGAGTTGATGGCCGGAAACCCCCGGCATCCGGCGGTGATGACCTTCAAGACCGGGGTCAAGAAAGACGGCTCCATAACCGCCCGCCAGGCACACCTGGTTTATGACAGCGGCGGTTACGCGGCCTTCAAACCCCAGCGTGGCGTGACCTACGGGTCGCGCTGTCTTGGGCCCTACAAGATTCCCCACGGGCATATCGACTCGTTTGTGGTCTACACCAACCAGGTGCCCTGCGGTAGTATGCGGGCGCCCGGTGACCCGCAATCGATATTCGCCGCCGAGGCCCAGATGGACCTGATCGCAAAAGAACTGGGCATCGACCCAGTGGAATTCCGGCGGATGAACCTGGTCCAGGATGGAGATGTCTCACCTATGGGCCACCAATGGCAGAACGTCATGGGTCTGCGGACCCTGGAAGCCGCCGTGAAAGAGGCTGGATACCAGAATGCCAAGCCCCAAACACGCGGCAAGCTCACGGGCCGGGGCATGGCCCTCTGCGAGAGGCACGTTGGGGCCGGTAGTTCCACCTGCCGAATCTCCATAGACTCCGACGGAATCGTCACTCTCTACACCGCTTTGCCCGACACCGGCTCCGGATTCTACACGGTGCTGCGGCAGATTCTGGGACAGGAATTGGGCGTGGCCTACGACGAGATCAAGCTGGAGAACTGGAGCACCGACGACGTCGCCTTCGAGACCGGTGTAGGCGGCAGCCGGGTGACCCACGTCGCCGGCCAGGCGGTCTTCCGCGCCGCCCAGGAACTGAAACAGAAGCTAGCAACCACGGCCGCAGACCTGTTCGGCTGGCCCGAGGACGACACCGGCTTCTCCCAAGGTCAGGTGACGGCGCCGAGACGGGCGCCGGTGAGCCTGGGAGATTTGGTCTCACGCTCCGGCGGACTCTTGGAGGCAGACCACACTTACGATTCGGAGCGTGACGAAGACATCACGGTGTTCTGTGTCCAGATCGCCGAGGTGGACATCGATGTGGAAACGGGGCAGGTGCAACTGACCAGATTCACTTCCGCCCACGACGTGGGGACGATCCTGAATCCGCTGGGACACCAGGGCCAGATCGACGGCACGGTGATGCAGGGCATTGGCTACGCCCTCACAGAAGACCTGCAATATGACGACGGCCACGTTACCACTCTTTCAATGGGCGAATACAAGATACCGACCATGCCAGACATGCCGGAACTTCGGACCGTGCTGGTTAAGAGTGAAAGCGGTGGCCCTTCGCCCTACGGCGGCAAGGCCATCGGCGAACAGGGAATTAGTTCCGTAGCCCCGGCGATCGTCAACGCAATATTCGACGCTACGGGAATCTCAATCACGGAGATACCCGTGAGCTCGGAGAAACTGTTGCGGGCAATGCGGGGTGTATCCAAGTGACGGAATGCTGCCTAACCCGTGGTGTATAATTTCCTGTAATATCGACCGGACTCCCCAAACAGTTACGGAGGGAAACAATCATGGCAAGAATCGAATCTCTGGGACACGTTGGGATCTATGCCGAAGACCTGATGAAGATGCGGGACTTCTACAGCCGAGTGCTGGGTCTGACTATCTCCGATGAAGATCTGGAAGAGCGAGGGATGACCTTCTTCACCGCCGACAAAGAACGCGAGCACCATGAGTTCGTGCTGATGAAGGGCCGGGTCACCCGCGATGACGCCAAGGTCATTCAGCAAATCTCCTTCATCGTTCCCAGTCTGGACGATCTGCGGGAGTTCAAGACACGCCTAGAGGCGGAACCCGACGTGAAGATCGAGCGCATCGTCAGCCACGGCATCGCCTTCGGCATGTACTTCACCGACCCGGAAGGCAACATCATCGAACTGTACGTCAGGACTCCCTACAAGGTACCTCAGCCGTTAGGAGACGCCATCGACATCATGGCCTCCACTGACGAAGAACTGGAAGCGATCGCAAAGGCCCGCATACCAGCCTAGTATTTCGTTCGGACATCCTTATACTCCAGTTGAAAGGCCGAAAGGTGTGCCGCTCTCGTAGAAACTAGCGAGCCTGCCTCTCGGTCTTTTCCTTTAGAATCTCACCTAGAAGAACCATGACCAGCCCCCAAACAGCACGCTACGAAGACCTGCCCCGCAGCTACCACATCTTCAAGTGGCGGATACTGCTGGCATTTGCCGGCTTCTATTTGTTCCTCTACCTAGGCCGGTTCAACTTCTGGCCCGTGGCCCCCTTGGTCAAAGAGGACCTGGCGCTTAGCAACTTTGAGATCGGGCTGGTAAATGCCCTGCTTCTTTGGGGTTTCGGCATTGGCGATCTGGTCCACGGACGGCTGGCGGAGACCTATGGACTGCGCCTGTGGGTGATGATTGGCGCCATCCTCACGACCGTATTCAACATCATCACCAGTTTCGCGACCTCCGCGGTGACAATGGCCATTCCTTGGGGCATCGCCGGGTTTGTGAACGCGGCCTGCTGGGCCCCTGGCATCAGCATGGTCTCTCAATGGTGGCCTAGAAGGAACCGGGGTCTCGCCCTGGGCATCGTGGGCACCGCCGCCGGAGGCGCCATGGTGATGATGTGGTGGATCTCTGGCTATGTGGGCGCGGAATGGGGCTGGCGGGCGTCTTTCCGTTATCCACCGATGATAATCGCCGCGCTGGGCATCGCATTTTATTTCATCGCTCGAGACCGGCCGACCGACGTGGACCTGCCTGAATACGTGGAGGATGACGAGGTTTCAGCCGCTCCAGAGGCCATCGATCCGGAGCGTCTCAAAGGCTTTGGTCCCTACAAAGTATTGATGGGCAACTCCAGATTCGTTTTGGCCTGCCATGTCAAAGGCCTGGAGAACGTGGTCCGCTACGGCCTGACTACCTGGGTGCCGATCTATTACTTCGAAGAGGGCGGGTTGTCCATCGAGTCAACCATACTGCTCACCATCCTGCTGCCCTTGGGATACCTGATCGCTCCTCCGGTCTCAGGAATCATCTCGGACCGCTTCCTGGGCAGCCGCCGCCGGCCAATGGTCATCTTCTCGTGCGCCGCCAGCGCCATCGTGCTGGTGAGCATCGCCCTCGCCCCGCCCGTCAACGTGACTCTGGGTGCCGTCCTGCTGCTGATCGGGGGGTTGTCAATGGGCATGTCTCCCATGTCCACCGTGGCCGTCGACATCGCCGGGCGCCACATGTCCGGGACGTCATCCGGCTTGCTGGACGCTCACGGTTATGCTTACGCCGGGGCCCAGGCCCTCATCTTTGCCGCCGTGTTGGACATGGCCGGCAGTCCCTGGCCCATCGTGTTTTTGGCCATGGCCGTCACCAGGGTTGTCTCAGGATTAATGATCTCCCGCGTTAAGGTCTGACGAATCCCACAGAATCCAAGAGATACACGACATGAGAACAGCGACGAGACGGTTCGTAGTAGTGGCGGTGAGACGGGCTTTCTTGGCTGTAGTCGTGATTGGGTCTCTTCTTACGATATTCATCGCGGCGACGCCCCAAGGCAAGGCTGGATTCAGGGCGGCCCTGTTCGTTCCCCAAGTATTGGAGGTTCCCTTCAAACCCCAGCCCTGGTTCGCCAGCGATCCGGTCCGGCACGAAGTGACCTACCCTCAAGAGATCGGGACAGGCGTGGCCGATGTCTACCGCATTCCTGACGGCGAACCCAGGGCCGCTGTCCTACTGTTTTTGGGAGCCAACGCTGCAGGACGCGACGACGAAGACGTGGTAAATCTAGGCAATGCTCTGGCCCGCGGTGGTTTTGCTGTCATGTTTCATTGGTCACCGACCATGGCCCTGCAGCACAACATCGACTCGGTCGAGATAGACAACCTGGTCCGGGCATTCCAATTTCTCGAACAACAAGATTGGGTAGACTCGAAACGGGTTGGAATCGGCGGGTTTTGCGTAGGCGCTTCTTTCTCCTTAGTAGCGGCCGCGGACCCTCGAATCAGCGACAGAGTGAGGTTCGTAAATGCCTTCGGACCCTATTTCGACGCTGAGGACCTTCTACTCCAAGTTGTCACTCGGTCCCGTTTGTACCAAGGAGTCCGCACTCCTTGGCAACCCGACTCTCTGACCCTTGAAGTTTTCGCCAACGAGCTTATTGAGACTGTCGACGATATGGCGGACATAGACCTTCTGACCAAGAAATACTTGACGGGTGAGTTACGTGATGGGCAGCCCGCAACGTCCGCCGGCCAGACCGTAGACAGGCTTCTGGAGGGAGTCTCACTGGGAGAGGCCGCTGGATTATATGCGACGTTGCCTGAAGAATTCAGAGAAGCCATGGACCAAATCTCCCCCAGCCGGTATGTGGACGACATTAAGGCCAAGGTTTTTGTCCTCCACGCTCGGGACGACGAACTTGTGCCATCGGCCGAGTCTCGAAGGCTAGCTGAGGCCATGGCAGACCGGGGCGACGTACGGTATACCGAGCTTCTTTCTTTCGACCACGTTAGGCCCGCCGACGGCACAGGTAGGTGGCAGCTCTTCAAAGAGGGGTTCAAGCTCT
>NZVX01000010.1 GCA_002698265.1 Chloroflexota bacterium
CCGGCTGCTCCATAGGGCTGAGCAGTTCGTCCACCACGGCCTCGTAGCCCTTGGCGGCGTACTCTTCCAGTTCTTCGTAGGTGGCGCCGAATCCGGCGCGGCGCATTAGGTGAGCCATCAGCTCGACATCGGAACTAGCCATCGGTTTCTCTCCTTCCGCGAAAATTCTCGAGTCCAGGGGAATTTATTCATCCAAAGCAACCGGCATGTAATGTTGCAATCTGATCCGTGGGGTTTCTGGCCGCTAGATTATAATCATTCTAATATAAGATTGTCTATAGGTAAGCCGAAAATGGGTGGCCGAGCGCGCCATAGTGAAATGCCCCAGCCCTGCTCGTGGTGAGTTCCGACCAAAGGTCGAGAGTCTCGATGTAAACGGACCTGTCGAACCAACGTTCTCGCAACAACTTGTAATACCAGAATCGTGACTTATACGGAACCTTCAACGGGCTCAGGGCGAACGGTATACCTGCCAACCACCCGCCCCTTGGGGGCTTCTAGTTCCCGGCTCCCTGGGCCTGTTGGCCGCCAGACCGGCGGCGGTGTTGGCGGAGGGTTCAATCGTCCATGATCACTGGGATACCGGCGGCCTCAGCTTTCGCAGCGGACTCCGGGTTGATCACGCCGTCCTGCATCCAGATGTATTTGACGCCGATCTCGATGGCCTGGTCGACCACCGGGGCAACCAACTCTGACCGGCGGAAGATGTTCACCATGTCGATGGACTCAGGGACCGACTTTAGGTCTGGGTAGCTTTTCTCGCCGAGGACCTCTTCAATCATCGGGTTGACCGGGATGATCCGGTACCCTTGTTCCTGCATATACCGGGTAACGCGAAAGCTTATCCGGTCCGGATCTCCCGAAAGGCCGACCACCGCGATCGTCTTGCTGTTTTGCAGTTGCTCGTCAACCAGGTCCATATCGCCTCCCCTTAGTTCCAGTTCTTAGCCGAGATGTACGTGAAGGCCGCTACGGCTGCCGTCGCGCCGTCGCCGGCGGCAGACACCAACTGAGACGAGGAGTTCTGTCGCAGGTCGCCCACGGCGTAGACCCCTGGCACCTCAGTCTCCATGGATACATTGGTTGGGATGTGGCCCGAGTTGTCGGTCTTAAGAAGCCCTTCCACGATGCTTGAGTTGGGCTCAAGACCAACGTAGACAAACAACCCAGAGAGTTCCATGGCGTTCTCCAAGTTGGTCACGACGTTGCGCATCCGAAGTCCGGATACGGTGTCCTGACCCAAGACCTCTTCGATAACCGTGTTCCAGACCACCTCGATCTTGCGGTTGTCGCCGACCCGGTTTACTAGGGACTGCTGTGCGCTGAGGCTGTCGGTCCGGTGGACCAGCAAGACTCGCTCGCAGTACTCGGTCAGGGTCAGGGCCTCGTCGGCGGCCGAGTCTCCGCCGCCCGCTACGGCCACGACCTGGTTCATGTATAGAGGACCGTCGCAGGTGGCGCATTGGGAGACGCCCCGGCCGAAGAACTCTTCTTCACCCGGTATACCCAATTTGCGCAGGGTCGAGCCCGCCGCGATGATAACTGTCTTGGCCCGAAACTGCCCCGCGTCGCTGAGAACCACCCGGTAGTCGCCGTCCTTGGCAATCTTGGCGGTCTCGCCCATTATGAAGTCGGCCCCGGCGTTCATGGCCTGTTCCATCACCGCCGGTCCCAGTTCAGCCCCGGAGATGCCCTCAGGAAAGCCGGGAAAATTGTCGATCTTGTCGATGTTTATGATGGACGCGCCTCCCATCATCTGTTCCACGATGCCCGTCCGCAGTCCGTAGTTGGCGGCGTACATACCGGCGGTCATGCCCGCAACGCCTCCACCGACAATCAATACATCAAAATCGTCTGCCAAAAGGGGCACCTCCAAGGATGTAACCACAAATTCTAGAGATGATTGAACAGTCACGGAATAGGCGTGTCGAAATCGTCCGAGACCGCTGGACTAACTATAGGTTGGAGCCTATTTTGTGTCAACATGATCTGTATGCCTTTCTTGGCCCGGTTGCGGCTCCGCAGATCCACCAATAGAATTGAACGGCCCTGCCCATCCAGCGATTTATTGGGAGCTTGCTGATGCCCGGCAGATATGAAGTCCGTACCGAATCCAACATCATGGTCGCCATGCGCGATGGTGTCCGGATGGCCACCGATGTCTATTTGCCTGCCAAGGACGGCGTTGCGTTGAACAGTACATTTCCAGTCTTGCTGCAGCGAACTCCCTATAGCAAGACCAGAGAAGACTTGGCTCTGGAGGCGTTGTTCTTTACCTCCCACGGGTATGTCACGGTGCTCCAGGACTGCCGGGCCCGTTATTTGTCGGAAGGGGAGTTCACCAAGTACACCGATGAGGGCGAAGACAGTTTCGATACCTTGGCCTGGCTGGCCGGGCAGCCTTGGCACGGTGGCAAAGTGGGCACATACGGGCTGTCTTACGCGGCCCACACCCAGGCTGCGGCAGCATGTCTTAACCCTCCCAACTTGGGCTGCATGTGGTTGGAGTCGGGCGGGTTCTCAAACGCGTTCCAGAATGCCTGCCGCAATGGCGGAGCGTTCGAATTGCGCCAGTTGACCTGGGCCTACAAAGAGGCTGTGGAGAGCCGTGAGGCTCATGCCGACCCCGATGTAATCGGGGCGGCCATCGAGTCCCAAGAAATCTTTGATTGGTTCAAGAGACTGCCCTGGAAGAAGGGGCACTCGCCCCTACAATGGACCCCCGACTACGAGGACTATTTGTTGGACATCTGGGCCCGGGAGAACTTCAACGACTATTGGAAGCAGGTTGGTCTCTGCGCCGAAGAATACTACGATGTGTTCTCCGACGTGCCTCAGGTCCACATGAGCGCCTGGTACGACCCATATTCGAGGACGGCCACCGACAATTACGTGGCCCTTTCCCGTTCCAAGAAGGGCCCTGTGACCCTACTGATGGGACCGTGGACCCATGGCGCCCGTTCGGTGAGCCACTCCGGAGATGTGGACTTTGGCCAGTCAGCAGTCATTGAACATCTGGCAGCCGATTTTAATCACCTACGATTGCGGTTCTTCGATCGCTGGCTAAAAGGGGAAGACAACGGCTGGGAAGAACAAGCGCCTGTAATGTTGTTCGTCATGGGCGGCGGCTCCGGGCGCAAGAACTCAGAGCAACGCTTGGAACACGGTGGGCAGTGGCGCAGCGAGAAAGAATGGCCCCTGGCCTGTGCCGTGAACACGCCCTTCTATTTGCAGCCCGGAGGCCGTCTGGGCGCCCAGCTTCCCCAGGTGTCTCCTGTTGCGGACACTTATCTATTCGATCCTGAGCATCCGGTGCCCACGGTCGGTGGCAACATATCGTCTGGTCAGCCGGTGATGGCAGCAGGAGGTTTCGACCAGAGGGAATCGGAAGAGTTTTTCGGTTCGGAAGAACCCTACCTGCCCCTGGCCTCTCGGCCGGATGTGTTGGTGTTCCAGACTGAGCCGCTGGGGGACGACCTGGAGATCACTGGCCCCGTATCGTTACAACTCTGGATATCGTCCAGCGCAGTGGACACTGACTTCACCGCCAAGCTGGTCGACGTTTACCCACCGTCCGAAGACTACCCGGAGGGCTACGCCTTAAACTTAACCGATGGCATCCTCCGCGTGAAGTTCCGGAGCTCTTGGGAACGCACGGAATTGATGGTGCCAGGAGAGGTCTACCAAGTAGAAGTGGGGCTACTTCCTATATCTAATCTGTTCGTGAAAGGCCACCGCATCAGATTAGACATATCTTCCAGCAACTTCCCAAGGTTCGATGTGAATGGAAACACGGGAGAGAACCCCGGGACATCTTCGGTAAGAATCACCGCATTAAACGGCGTCTACCACGACGAGACACGGCCGTCCCACATACTGCTGCCGATGATTCCGACCCACTGATTCGAGCTATACACTGAGCCTGTCATTCCGATGAACGCCGAAGGCCGACGAGGAATCCCGTTGCCCAGTGTAGTCTCGTTTCACCTGAGCAACGAGACCCCATGCTCCGCTCGGGGTGACATTAGGGTGGAGGAACCGTCCCTTCTTCCTCACAATGGGGGAAGGCCAGGTTCGACGAAGTCGAGACGCTCGACCTCGTCGGAGTTTGGGGGCGCCTTCCGTTCCGAGGTTCAAATCCGTTCGGTTCAAGGGTTGCCGTCCAGTTCAGCGCCGGTTGATCAGCGTTGCGACAAAGTAATCAGAGTTCAGATTGAGGGAACTCTGGAACTTGAATCCACTGTCCTTGGCGATCTGGCGCAGTTCCTCTGTTGTGATTCTCACCTGTTGGGGAGGACCCGACTCTGTTTCCTTTTTCTGCCACTCCACGATGAAGCACCAGCCACCGGGCTTCAACATCTCTTTGGCCGCGGTCAGGAATCTGACCCGGTCTTCTGGGTGATGAAGGGTAACTGAGATAAAAAGGCCGTCCGCTATCCCGGCCTCAACCGGAAACTCGTACTCTTCGCATTTCACGACTTCGACATTGCCCAATCGTGCCTGGTTCACTCTCTCTTGGCAGGCCTGGATCATCTCGTCAGAGACATCCAGGGCAAAAACCTCGCCGTAGATCAAGTACTTGGCCAGCGGAAGGGTGAAATACCCGGGTCCGCAGCCGATGTCGACCACCGTGTCCCTGGGATTTACGGGACAGTGGCTCATGACTCGGAAGGGGTCCAGCGTTTCCGCCCGCTCGGGCCGCAGCATCCGTTCAACCGAGGTGGGCATGCCCGGATGACCTGATTCTGTGGACATCTATTCGTAATTCTCCCTACGTGTGATGATTGCTTCAGCCAGTCGCTTCGATCAATCGCTCGGATCAAATCGCTTTAGGCGGTTACTTTACATGACTGGATTATCAGTCGCAAATTGGTTAACCAATCCCCGTTGACACCCCTGAAACCCCATCGTACACTACCGCCGGAACCACGAGTCTGTGGGGCGTGAATCACTCGTGAAACGCCGCCGCCTCTACCTGACATAACTTGGTAGAATTCGATCGGTCCCCCATCTATCAACCACCATTCAGGAGATATGCATGTCCGTCCTATTCGACGAAGACCCAGATGTCGCCCGAGCCCTAGAAGCCGAAGACCTACGCCAACGGGATTGCATCGTTCTGATCGCGTCTGAGAACTACGCCAGCAAGGCCGTACTTGAGCCGGGCGCCAGCGTCATCAGCAACAAATACGCCGAAGGATATCCGGGCCGCCGTTACTATGGTGGCTGCGAGAACTCGGACATAGTTGAGAGTCTGGCCATAGACCGGGTCAAGGAGTTGTTCGGCGCCGAGCACGCCAACGTTCAACCCCACAGCGGCGCTCAGGCCAACATGGCGGCCTACTTTGCTGTCCTAGAGACCGGCGACACGGTACTGGGGATGCAGTTGGACCACGGCGGACATCTGACTCACGGCGCCAGCGTCAACTTCTCTGGCAAGATCTACAACTTCGTGCCCTACGGCCTGAACAAGGACACCGAAACCATCGACTACGATGAGGTCGAGCATCTGGCCAAGGAGCACAAACCCAAGCTCATAGTGGCCGGCTGCAGCGCCTATCCCCGCGTTTTGGACTTTGCCCGGTTCCGGGCCATCGCTGACAGCGTGGATGCACTGCTCATGGTGGACATGGCCCACATCGCCGGGCTGATTGCCGGCGGCTCACATCCCTCTCCCTTTCCCCATGCCAACATCGTCACGTCGACCACCCAGAAGAGCCTCCGCGGACCCAGGGGCGGCTTCATACTATGTGACGAAAACCTCGCCAAGAAAATCGATTTCGCCGTGTTCCCGTTCACCCAAGGAGGGCCGCTGATGCAGGCTATCGCCGGTAAAGCGGTCTGCTTTGGTCAAGCGCTGAAGCCCGAGTTCTCCCGCTATGCGCATCAGGTGGTGGCCAACTGTAAGGTCCTGGCGGCGGAACTCTCTGAGGCCGGTATGCGGTTGGTATCCGGAGGCACTGATAATCACATGGTGCTGGTGGACGTGACCCCTCTTGGCATCACGGGCCAGCAGGCCGAGCGGGCCTTAGAGTTGGTGGGAATCATCGCCAACAAGAACGCCATACCCTATGACCCGCAACCGCCCAGAGTGACCAGCGGACTGCGCCTGGGCACTCCGGCGATCACCAGCCGGGGCATGGAAGAAGCCGAGGTCAAGCAGGTGGCGGCCATGCTAACCAAGGTCTTGACCGACGTTGAAGACAAAGGGGCCCACGCCAAAGTCGCGGTCAAGGTCAAAGAGTTGACTTCCCGCTTCGCAGTGCCAGGCATAGATCACTGATAAACACCCAGTTGAGCCAGGCGAGACCCGATGCTATAATTACAAAGACTGTGTAATCCTACGTTTAAATCTGAAATTCGCAATCCATCTACGTGTAATTTACCAAGGGGTACCGCTTGCGCCATTATGAACTGTTAGTCGTCCTTAGTCCGATGCTGAACCAGGACCAGGTCTCCGAGACTTGGGACAAGATAAAGGGGTTTATCACCACCCGGGAAGCCGAGATCAGTCACGAAGAGCAATGGGGGACACGCCGGCTGGCGTACCCAATCCGGAAGGGACAGCATCGATTTCTGGAGGGTAGCTACCACCTAACCCGTTTCGCCACCGAGCGATCATTCAACATTGAGTTGGAGAACTTCTTAAAAGTAGACGAAGAAGTTCTTCGTTCCCTGGTAACGTCGACTCTGCCGGAAGAAGAACTTGCTGCCCAAGCTGCGGCGGCAGCCCGGGCCATCCGGCCTGCACCGCCCCGGCCAACGCCCGTTGGACCGGACGGCTCGCCCTTGCCTCCCGCCCCAGTTGATGGTGAGGCCCCAGCGGCTGCCCTACCTGCGGAAGGTGCAGCCCCAGCAGCCGAAGCTCCCGTCGGTGGTGACGCCCCGGTAGCCGAGGCCGCGGATGCCGCTCCCGAAGCAGAAGCCCCAGCATCCGAAGAAGCTGCGGAGGAACCAGAAGGAACGGCGGAAGAAGAGGCTCCCGTGGCGGAAGCCGAACAGGTAACTGAAGAACCAGAAGAACCGGCCCCAGCCGAAGAGCCTGAAGCTGCCGAGGAAGAGGGCAGCGACAATCCTGAAGAAGAACCAGAGGAGCCGGCTTCCGAGGAAACACCGGAGCCGGAGGAAAGCGAGGAGTAGAAGGGAGGCAGAGGTGAATAAGATCATTGTCATCGGACATCTGGGTAGAGACCCAGAGATGCGGTACACACCCAATGGTCAAGCGGTAACCTCGTTTAGCGTGGCATCCAGCCGCCGGTATACCACCAGCGCGGGAGAACAAAAAGAAGAAACAGAATGGTTCAATGTAAGCGCCTGGGGAAAACTGGGCGAAACATGCAACCAGTACCTGGCCAAAGGCCGGCAGGTCTACGTGGAAGGCCGCCTCAGCAGCCGCTCTTATGAGGCGCGCGACGGCACCACACGATTCTCCAACGATATCTCTCTCACTGACGTCCAGTTCTTGGGCGGCAGGGGTGGAGACGGCGACGGAGCGCCTGCATCGGCGCCATATGAATCGGGCGCCGGCGCCATGGCAGACGAAGCCGCGGAATTCGACTCGGTAGATGACCTGCCATTTTAATTCGATCGTGGCAGCGAAAAATAAAGGACTAGAACTAGTATGACGACAGAAGCCCCTAGAGGACCAGGCGGACCGCCACCCAGATTTGGTGGTGGAGGCGGCGGCGGTGGCCGGCCAGGCGGACGGCCCGGTGGCCCTGGCGGCCCCGGAGGACGCCCTAGAGGTCGATTCGTACGCCGGCGCAAAGTCTGCGCCTTTTGCGCCGAGAAAGTAATTCACATCGATTACAAAGACATCGATAAGATTCGGCGGTTCGTATCCGAGCGGGCCAAGATCGAGCCCCGACGCCGAACAGGTGTCTGTGCCAAACATCAGCGCGCCCTTCGGTCCGCGATCCAGCGGGCCCGGCAGATCGCGCTAGTGCCCTTTGTCGCCTACCACGCCTATTCAGGGGGCATCCGCCGCTAAGCGGACCCGGAAAATACCAAGCCGTAACCTAAAACGGCTCTAACTTGATAGACCCGGCGGCTCAGGCGCCACACCACGCCGCCGAACCCCTCCCCATCTCCACCCAAGGCTCGTCGAGGTAGACAATGCCATTTTCATGGCTCCGACGGTTCGGCTCTGCAAATTCGGGCCGAGGCGGCCGCCGCCGTAGGCGAGCCCAGCAACTAGCCCATGGAGAAGAGCCCGCCCCGCAGGAAGATCCCCAAGTCGTCTCCGAACGCAAGCAGCGCAGAGTCGGTTTTGGCATCGGTTCCGCCTTGATCCTCATCATAGGAGGGGTGGTCGCGTTTGGTTATTACCAAGAATTCTACAAACCGCCCAGGGTATGGGCCGGTTCTGTTAACAACGTGGAATTCGACATGGGCGACTTGGTAGAACGCATACGGGTCCTACAGGGAGTCAACCGCTACCAGGGCGGCCTGGTGAACCTGAGCACTGTTCCGTTCGAATATCTACAGAACTTGATCAACGCCGAGATACTTCGTCAGCGCTCTCCATCCTTGGGCATCAACATCAGCGACGCCCAGATCGAAGATGAACTCCGGCGGCAATTCGTTCCGACGGCTGCCCCAGGACAAGAAACCGATCCAGGACAATTGGAACGAGAATTCAAAGACAACTATTCAGGCTACCTGACGGCCACCGGATTATCGGACGGGGATTTCAGGGTTATCGTCGAAGAACAGCTAGCCCAACAGGCTCTGGCGGGCGTACTGGCGCAGGCCATCGAGGAACGGCAACAGCACGTGGAAATCCAATGGATCCAACTCCCGATCGACGGGGAGATACTTATTGGCGATGTGGAACAACGCCTGGTGAACGAAGATTTTACAAGGATCGCCCAGGAGCTGAATTCCCCCAGCCAGTTCGCCGACCTGAACGGCTACGTCGGATGGGTGCCGAAAGGCGCATTCCCAGCGCTTGATGACTACATCTTTGGCAACCAGGAAGACGAGATTGAAGCCGTTTCACCGGGCTCGGTCAGCGAACCGATCTTCACCAACGAAGCCTATTACCTCATCAAGGTGCTTGCGCCTTCTGAAGAACGGGACCTGACCGCCCTTATGGGCTCGAAGCTTCTACGGGCGTCGGTTGACATCTGGCAGAAAGAAACCCTGCTTGCGGGGACCACTCAGGGATTCGTGCGGATGAACTTTAACAGCAGATTGTACGAATGGGTCACCAAGCAAGTGTTCGTCACCGCGCCCCGCATCGAACGGCCGACCCCCGTCCCTGAGCTCTTGCCAGGGATCCCCAACCCCTCCATCGGAGGGTCGTAGGTCTCATGGCGGCCTCTGGCGGTATGCCCTCCGATATTCCTGATGTGATCAACGTTGGCCTGATGGGCTTGGGCGTTGTCGGTACGGGAGTGGCTACTCATCTTCTTGACCGTGGGTCATCTCTAGCCGACGTGGCCGGCCGTTCGGTAAACCTGAAGAAAGTATTGGTCCGTGACCCGGCTTTACCCAGAGACATCAAACTGCCTTCCGGGGTGATGACCACCAACGCCGAAGACATCCTCTCCGACCCTGATATCCACATTGTGGTGGAAGTGATGGGTGGCACTGACCCGGCGGAGGGTTATCTTAGGCAGGGTCTAGCCGCCGGAAAGCATGTTGTCACCGCCAACAAAGAAGTGATGGCCAAATCAGGGTCGGAGTTGTTAGCTCTCGCCCGGCAGAACGATGCAAGCCTGTTGTTTGAGGCCAGCGTCGGCGGCGGTATCCCGATCGTCGGCTGCTTGATGAATGAACTGGCGGCCAACGATATCCGTTCCATCCGCAGTATCATCAACGGCACAACAAACTACATCCTCACCCGTATGGCCCACCAACGGACCAGTTTCCAACAGGCTTTGGGTGAAGCCCAGGAACTGGGATACGCCGAGGCTGACCCAACCAACGACGTCGAGGGCATCGACGCCGCCTACAAATTGACCATCCTTGCGTCTTTGGCCTACCGGCGTCCGTTCCAGCACGCCGACGTTTTCTGCGAGGGCATATCCAAACTTGAACCCCAGGATTTCCGCTACGCCCAAGAACTGGGTTATTCCATCAAATTCCTGGCGATCGCAAATCTGGAAGACGGCGCCGTGCAACTGCGCGTATATCCGGCATTTGTCCCCGCTGAACACATGCTAGCCAAGGTTGATGGAGTGTACAATGCCGTGGAGGTCGACGGCAGCCTCTGCGGGCAGGTCCTGTTCCACGGGATGGGGGCCGGAAGAGAGCCCACTACCAGCGCGGTGGTCGGAGACTTGATCGAAGTGATTCGAAGTATCGGTAGCCATGCCACGCAACCGGGAGCGCAAGACGGAAGAAGCCCAGGCAACGGAGTTGATCTGGCCGTCCGGCCAATCGGAGACCTCCAAGCGCGGTATTACATCCGTCTGGATGTGGTTGATCACCCAGGGGTGTTGGCGCAGATTGCCCAGGTCTTAGGTGACGGGCAGATCAGCATCGCGGCGGTACTTCAAAGGGATACTCACCCAGAGACTGAGAGCGCTGAGATCGTGATTACCACGCATCCAGCCAATGAGGCATCGATGCAGAACGCCCTTAAGGCCATGGCCGGACTGGACCAGGTCCGACGGGTAAGTAACATGATCAGGATCGAAGAATGATGTCTGCGCTGGCAACGATTTGGGGCAACAGGAGATTGGGTTAATCGTATGGGTGCTGGGGTCTTAAACACCTACCGGGACCTACTACCGCTGACCAGCGCCACGCCCATGATCACCATGGGAGAGGGCGACACCCCGTTGGTTAAGTCCAACCGCTTGGGACGGGAACTGGGTTGCCCGGAGCTGTATTTCAAACTGGAAGGATGTAACCCCACCGGGTCGTTCAAGGACCGTGGGATGGTGGTGGCCATAGCCAAGGCGCTGGAAGAAGGGACTCGGGCCATCATGTGCGCCTCCACTGGCAACACCAGCGCATCCGCGGCAGCATTCGGCGCCTACTGCGATATACCGACCTTCGTCCTGATTCCCAAGGGGGAAGTAGCCATGGGCAAGCTGTCCCAGGCCATGATCTACGGCGCGAAAGTCATCATGATTAACGGCAACTTCGATGCGGCCTTGAGATTGGTTCGTGAATTCACCAAGAACAACGATGTCACTCTGGTCAACTCCGTGAACCCCAACCGGATCGAGGGACAGAAAACAGCCGCATTCGAACTGGTAGATACTATGGGCGACGCCCCGGACCTGCTCTTCATACCCGTGGGAAATGCCGGCAATATCACTGCTTATTGGAAGGGCTTTCGGGAGTACATGGATCTGAGCAGGAGCCAAACACTGCCTCGAATGATGGGTTTCCAAGCCGAAGGCGCCGCGCCGATAGTCAGGGGAGAGGTTGTGGCCCGGCCACAGACCATCGCGTCCGCCATTCGCATCGGAAATCCAGCCACCTGGCAAGGCGCGGTTGATGCCCGAGACCAGTCCGGAGGCGTCATCGATTCGGTCTCAGACGACGAGATACTTGATGCCTACCGTCTTTTGGCCGGCCAGGAAGGGATATTCTGCGAGCCGGCGTCGGCAGCGTCGTTTGCGGGCCTGGTGAAGATGCACCGCCAAGGTTTGGACCTCCATGACAAGCGCATCGTATGTGTCTGCACCGGCAACGGCCTCAAGGACCCCGATCTGGCGGTTAGCAGCGCCGGAGGGCAGGCGATAGAGATTGAAGCTAACATCGAGGCGATAGAGGCGGTCACCCTCGGAATCGGCGGATAGAGGCAAATAAAACGGTTCAAAAACAGCGCATAAAAAAAGCAGTGGCCGAGATATTGGCCGCCATTGGCGATGACCCATTCCGGGAAGGGCTGCTGGACACTCCTGACCGCGTTGCACGGATGTATGAAGGTCTATTTTCCGGTATTGGAATCAATACCGAAGAGGCCATCGATACCGTCTTCGAGGCCGAAGGCAACGATCCGGTCATCGTGAACGGCCTGGTGTTTTATTCGGTGTGTGAGCATCATCTGCTACCATTCTTCGGCGAGGCTCGCCTGGGCTACGTGCCCAATGGCAAGATCGTTGGAATAAGTAAGCTCGCCAGGGCGCTGGAAGTTGCGGCGCACCGTCCCCAGGTGCAAGAACGGCTCACCGCTGATGTCGCCAACGCCATATTCAACGTTCTCAAACCGGATGGCGTGGTTGTCGAGCTGGAAGCAGAACATCTTTGTATGGCCATGCGCGGTGTGAAGAAGCCGGGCACGCGGGTGCTGACTTCGGCGGCTCGCGGAGAATTCGAGAATTATCCGTCGGGGCGAGAAGGCCTCCTAGCCTTGATGCACAGCCGGTAAAAATAATCGATAAGTAGTGGATTGATAGTGGCGAATACACCAATCACATCGTTTCAAGAAATTGAAGCAGAATGGGAAGCTGTGCTTCATGATAGTCCGGCAGACACCCTGTTCCTGACCCCGCAATGGCAGAAAGTATGGTGGGACATATTCGGTGACGGACGGACCATGTGCGGCTTCTCCTACCACGGGGCTGACGGAGTGCCCGATGGCGTGGCTGCCATCGCCTCCTTGGTCAAGTCTGGAGACACCGTTACTTTCGTAGGCAGCCAAGATACATTTGATTACAACGACTTCCCCATCAGGCCCGGACACGAAGAGGGCTTCTACCGTTCGCTTTTAGAGTGCATGGAAGAACAGGAAGTTCGTTTGCTGCGCCTAGATTCTCTGAGAGAGAGTTCCTCGACACTTGAACTCCTCCCGGAGATGGCCCGCGGTCTCGGCTACACCGTTGAGATCGAGCAAGAAGACGTCACTTCGGGTATCGCTCTTCCAGGGACCTGGGATGAGTATCTAGGCATGCTGAACAAAAAAGACCGCCACGAATTGCGCCGCAAACTGCGCAGGATGGACTCCCAGACCGACTGGAAATGGTATTCCCTGTCGGAACCGACACAGGTTGCCGAGCGGCTTGGCGAATTCTTAACGTTGATGCGCTTGAGCCGTGAAGACAAAGACGAGTTCATGACCCCGGATCGGGAACGTTTCTTTCACAATATCACGCAGCGCATGGCCGAGATGGGACAACTGCAATTGTTCTTCCTTGACCAGGACGGCGCCACCGTGGCGACATCCCTGTGTTTTGACTATGGGGGCTCCCGACTGTTATACAATAGTGGCTACGATCCCGAGTATGGCTATTTCAGCGTGGGCCTGTTGCTGAATGCGATGTGTCTCAAGGACGCCATAGACCGAGGCCTTGGTTATTTTGACTTTCTGCGCGGCCCGGAGCCCTATAAGGCGCACCTGGGCGGACAACAAATGAGCCTTTATCAGATGGTGGTAACCAAGAGTTGAGCGAGCAGCGAGCAGCGTTCATCACCCTCCACGCCTGCCCGCTGGCGGCCCCCGGACAGGGGAAGTCAGGTGGAATGAACGTATATGTACGGCAATTGGCGGCTGCCCTGGGTGATATGGGGATGCAGATAGACATCTTCACCCGGGAGCACTCGGATGTCTCCAATCGTATTGAGACTATTGGGACGAGCGTCCGCGTGATACATATAAAAGCTGGGGAACCCGAAGCCCATGTGGGAGAACTATATGCCCATCTCCCTGAATTTCTGGAACAAGTAAACACATTCAAGGAAGAACAGGGGCTGGAATACGACGTGGTTCATTCCCACTATTGGCTTTCTTCCTGGGTCGGCCGCGAACTGTCTCAGGCGATGGGCGTTCCCCACGTCGTCACCTTCCATACGCTGGCCCTTCTGAAGATGCAGTCCCGGGCCGGAGAGGTGGAGCAGGCCGAACGGCCGGTTGTCGAGGGTGAAGTGATGGCCACCGCCGACCGGATAATAGCCTTCAGTCCACACGAGCGGGATGCAATGGTCCGGCTATACGGCGCTGACGCCGCCAAGGTCTCTCTGGTGCCCTGTGGTGTCGATCTATCAGTGTTTTGTCCCCTTGACCGGAAAACGGCGCGGGGCCGGCTGGGCCTGAACGGCGATAAGATCCTCCTGTACGTTGGCCGGGTAGAACCGTTGAAGGGTCTGGACCTCCTGGTTGAAACTGCCGCACAGATGGACTCAGAACAAGGTGTCCGGGTGATGGTGGTGGGGGCCGACGTTAACGGCGACCGGGAGATGGATCGGGTCAAGCTGTTGGCTAAGGAAAGAGACCTGGAAGACCAAATCGACTTCGTTGGCCAGGTCGACCACAATGAACTGCCGCTCTACTACAACGCCGCCGATGTCTGCGTGGTGCCCTCTTATTACGAGAGTTTTGGGTTGGTGGCATTAGAAGCCATGGCCTGCGGTACTCCGGTTGTTGCAACCAGAGTCGGAGGACTTTCCACCATCATTCAGCACGGCAGCACCGGTTATCTGAAACCATGGCGGTGCCCCGACGCCTTCGCCAATTCTGTTGAGATGATCATCTCCAGCGACGGTCTGCAACAGAGCTTGGGCGAGGCGGGCCGCAAACGTGCTGAAGGCATGGGCTGGGACAACGTAGCCGCGATGGTCTGGGACGAGTACGCCGTGTTGACCGGGTACCCCACAAAAAGCGATAATAAGTATTAATCGGATCGGGTCAACAGCCGACTCTGACCTGAATGTTTCTGCGTAATGGCCTCGGATCTGCCACGATCTTGGCTCAGGACCTGTACGACAGACCGACAGGCGCCGGTCACCGCCCCGGAGTAGACATTGACCCCAGAACCCCATGATGTAGACAGCGTCGTCCGCCGGAACCGCCTCGGCCCCCTGCGCCGCCCGGTTTTGCACTTCCAACGCACCCTAGGCGCGGGCGTCTTGGTGATCCTGCCCATCGGCATCACCGTGCTTGTCCTGAAGTTCTTTTTCGATCTTCTCGACCCGGTGCTAGAGCCTCTCGTCGACCTGTTGCCCGGACGTTCGGTCACGGGGACCGGACTTGTGGCCCTCATCGTGCTGATCTACTTGCTGGGTCTGTTCGGCGCTCTAGTGGTCGGACGGCGCTTGATCGGCGTCGGACACCGGGTGATGGAAGTGATCCCGGTCGTCAAAGGGATCTATGGAACCACACGTATGGCGATCGCGATTCTCTCGAAAAACCAAAATGGCAACAGCAACGGTGACCTGGATGACGGTCAGCAATACGCGGGCGTGGTGCTAATCGAATACCCCAGGGCCGGCATCATGTCCATAGGATTGATCACCTCCAGCATGCTGGACACAAACGGAGAAGAAGTCCTGTCGGTCTACATTCCAACAACACCGATACCGTCGTCTGGGTTCTTGGTCATCGTATCCGCGTCAGAAGTGACGCGAACCGAGATGAGCGTTGAGGACGCCATGAGAGTGGTGATATCCGGAGGGATTCGGCTGGATACGGTGTTCAAGCGTTCTGGATTTCAGGTGCCGGGTAGGACTCGCTCGAACCAGTGACGCTCTCCCATCGTCTTGAAACCGGTGGATTTATAGAGCCCCACAGCGGGCTCGTTGTTCCCGTCAACTTCCAAGCCTATCTCGGACAGCCCGGTCGAACGCAGGTATTTCATTCCCGCGTGTAAGATGTGGCGGCTCACGCCCTTTCCCCGGTATTCGGGCACCACGCCGATCATGCCAATTACGCCCCTTACGCCGTTCTCAGCCGGGACCATTACCGTCCAACAATGGCCGGCGGGACGATCGCCCTCGAACAAGAACAATATCCCGGACTTGGACGTGTTGGGCATCTGAGTGCGGTATTCGATCTGCTCTTCAGTGTTGGGAGAGAATCCCCAGCTACCGGTGAAGGCGTCGTTCTGTACCCGTGTCAGTAATGGCGTGTCTCTCGACCGGAAGGACCGCACAGAATATCCCTGAGGAAGCTCTAGGTCAGGCAGTTCGTCCTGGTCCCACAGCATGTCCAGGTAGGTGCGGACCTGGGAAAATCCCACTTGCTCCAGCAATCCGCCCCGGCCCGACTCAGGTAGCACACATATGTGGGCCACGCCCAACCCCTCCGCTTCTGCCCGGGCCACCGCACATTGCACGAGTTCCAGTTCATCGAAACTGCCGGCTTGCTCCGGGTCGGTCATAACCTCGATCACCGAACGGCTGATCGCGAACTCCCGAAAAACCAGAGCCACGCCCTTAACTACACCGGCGCGTTCCAAAACGAAACAATTTTCTGTTGCATCGAGGCCGGGCTGCCCCAGCACACCCTGAAATGTGCTGAAACATAGGTCGTAGATTTCGCTGTTTGGGCTGCTGTGTGAGGCGACGAATTCGGCGAGGGCCGTATTGTGATGGTTTGTGTAGTTAACGACTGGCAATCGGGTCTTCCAGACTGGTAAACTCTAGAACTGAAAGGTTGAAACTCGAGGTGACGAATTTCGACGCCGCTGAGCGCGGCGGACGGTAAACCTAGAAGCCAAAAGCTGCGGATTCGTGCTGAACAGCTTTGGGCGATTGTAGCAGAGTATCCGCCCCTTCACAATTAGGGCACGATGTCCGTGAGTCCCACCTTCATCAATGCAAGAATTCGCTGCCTTCAGCTATATCGGGTCGAAATCAAGCTGGCTTGGCGCCGTTTGTCGTAAATCAGGCCGGAGCAGCCGCAAGATTGGCAGAAGCCGGGAACCCATTTGGCTAGCGACATCATCAAGGTCCCGAGGAGGCCCGAGGTAGATGGAAGAGACCCCACGGAAAGTTCTCGTAGTAACTCCCCACCCCGACGACGCCGACTTCTGGTGCGCGGGGACCATCGCGAAATGGATCGGCGGCGGCGCCACTGTCCGCTACGTCCTTTGCACCGACGGCGGTAAAGGCACCACCGATCCAAACGTCTCTTCAGAAGAACTTTCCAAGATACGAGAACAAGAACAGGCCGACGCGGTAGAGATTCTGGGAGTCCAAGAACTGGTTCTGCTCCATCACCCCGACGGCTTTCTGGAGGATGACGACGAGTTCCGGCGGGAGTTGGTCCGCCAGATTCGCCAGGTGCAACCGGACGTTGTGCTGTGCCCCGAACCATACCGCAAGAACCTGGCCTGGCACCGTGACCACCGGATCACTGGGCAGGTTACGCTGGATGCCGTGTTCCCGTGCGCCCGTGACCATCTACATTTCGTGGAGCTATGGCGCGACGAAGGGCTGGAGCCTCACAAAACGGCGGCCATATTGTTCTGGGGTACCGAGCAGCCAGACACCACGATCGATATCACGGAGTGCCTGGCGGTTAAGACCAAGGCAGTCGCGGCACACAAGAGCCAGATGGGCGGCCGCAACCCGAAAGAGGTCGAAGATTTCATCCGGGAACGAGCGCAGCCATCGGAAGGCGGGTCCGGCTTTGAATACGTCGAAGCCTTCCGGAAGATAAATTTCCGGGTCTAAAGAGCTGAATCGCCTGGGTCTTTGAGCAGGGCGGGCCTTAGCAATGGCAGAGCGGGACCGCCAAAGGAAAGCAGCCGATCATGGAACCCTTTTAGGCTGTAGGCGCTCCCCTGCTCCCGCCGGTAGTCCTCGCGCAACTTCAAGATCATCAGCTTGCCCAGGGTGTAATTCAGGTACCCGGGGTCAAAAGTTCCTCTCAGGGCTTCCCTCCGGGCCGGTAATTCGGCCATATAGGCGTTCTCCATGAAGAACCGAGTGGCTTCGTCCAGAGTCATCCTCTCAGTGTGCATCCGGAACGAGCACACGTACCGGCAATTGCGAACCAAGGCCTCCAGAAGCTGTGTCAACAAGAGCTTAGGCTGCCCTTCTCCGTACTTCGTTTCCAGCATCATCTGCTCGGTGTAGTGTGCCCAGCCTTCCGTGAAGGAATATGACGTTGCCACACGGTTGACCAACGGAAGTTCCCGCCCGTAGCGGTTGTGCAGGTGATGAACGAAATGGCCGGGGTAGACCTCGTGGATGGAGATGATCTTCAGCGTGTCGTAGTTGAAGTTCGAGAGCCACTCCTCCCTTTGCTGAGAATTCCAGTCGTCTTCCACCGGCGTTACGTAGTAGAAAGATTCGCGGGCCCGCGTCTCCAGTGCGCCGGCGCTGTCCATGGCGGCAAAGGCATAACGCATGTATGTGGGCGTTTCGGTCACCTGACAACGGTCCTCGGACGGAACACTGATCACATCGAAATCGATGAGCGACTGGCGGATATCCTCCAGCATGTCCCGTGTCTCCGGGATCAGCTCTTGCGCCTGCGGGTGGTTGCGGCCGATCTCTTTGACAATCTCGGGTAACGGCCGGCCAGGCGCTACGCTTTGGGCCAGTTCTTTGATGCGCGAAAGGTTATCTTCCAGGTTCTCCTGCCCGATGGCCGCGATTCGGCTTAGGGGAGCTTCTAGACCCTCTCCGGTGGCCAACATACCCGAATAAAGCTCCGACCCGATGGCGAAGCCCTCCGGGCCACTATTTCCTCGGGCCTTAAGGCGTTCGACGAACCCGTCCAACGCGGCCGCAGCAGCTTCGCGGGCCAGGTCGAATTCCCCGGCTATCTCCTGGTCTGTAACTCCATTGGCAGCTTCCGCCAAATCAACGCGGTAAAAGCGGGCCATGCCGGAATAGCTCTCCACGCTCATGTCCACGACGTGGGACGAGAGAGTGTCGTCCAGCGCCTTATCCAGCACGTCCAGAAAATCGGGCGACTGCCTCATGGCCGAGGCCGCTGACCGCAGGCGGTCCTCCAGTGGGGCATAGTCCCGGCGGATATAGCCGCTCACGTTCAGATACCCGGTGTGCCGCATGGGATTATTCTCCAACGGCTTCAGGTCGTTGAAGATGAACAACTCCCGGCGCAGGAACAATTCCATAATTCGGTAGCTCATCTGGCCCGACTCGTCCAGGCCGTCCGCATCCAACGCTTGCAACTCGCTCAAGCTACTCCGCAACTCTCCTTCCCGGCGCGCGTTCTGCGCCGGCGAGAGATCGGGCAAGCGGCCGTCGTATTCGTGTCGGCCGATGCGCGACCCGGCCGTGGGGTAGAAGTCCCAGTGGTCTTTGATCAGCCTTTGAGACAACTGCTCGAACGCTAGATCCACCTCTTTGCGTGCCATGTAGCTCCTCAGACTAAAAAAGGCGGCCCAAATATCGGGCCGCCTTTGGTTTCAACTGTCCCAGAGCGATCAGAGCAGGGTCTCGCTGATCTGGAACGTCGGTTTGATGTCGGTGTAATTGGAAATGTCGCCCATGATCGCTCCGCCATGGGTCTTGAACGACTCATGGACCTCTTCGGTGGTGTTGAAGTAGAGGTGAGCTACCGCTACGAAAGGTGCAGGGGCGCTGGGATCCGTGCCGGAAACCCCCTTTTCCATCTCGCCGTTGACCAGGCCCATTGGGCCCAGCAGACTTTGGATCAGGTTCAGGTGGGTGGTCGTCCAGTACCCGTGGTCGAATTTCTTGCCGTCTTCGTTGGGATATAAAACCGTGACTTTGATCATGTTGCCGGCTCCTGTTTCACTGGGGGGTTTAATCTGGCTGCGCCGTAATCTGGCGTTATCCTCAGTGTACTAGGCACGTAGACCGCTGGCAATGCCGGGTTGATGGCACGTTTGGACAGGCAAGGAATGCCAGACCCTTCTGATACAATTAACCAGCCGCCATATTGACCCCAAATAATCCTCCGTCATAGCACATCCGTATTCAAGAAAATATGTTGCAAATACTGCCGTTCTTCCCTAGATCCTTCCCTCGTTTCATCGCCTTGACCGCCGTTCTGCTAGTTATTCTCTCGTTGGCAGCCTGCTCATCGTTATCAGAAACCGAGAAATCCTCAAAAGAGACCGCCGATGGCCTGGCGCTTGTCTGGGAGGCTTGGGGAGAGATCAACCGGAATTACGCCAGTTCCGAGGCCCTGGAACCCGAATCCGTCCTTACAGGAGCGATGGCCAGAGTCTTGGAGCTGCTGGATATCACTCCCTATCCATTTTTGACGAACATCGGACGGATGCGCGGCCAGGCGCCGGCCCATGTACCGGGTGAGATGCTGGACCTGTGGCGTGCAGTAGCCATTTACCAGGTGTCGAACCCGAATTTTGACCCGTCCACGGTCGCCGAAACGGCGGTGGGTGGAATGTTGGCCGGGCTGGGTGATTCTTCAGCCGTGTATCTGGACGCCACCCAGTATCCCCAGGCCAAAGAGAGCTTGGAAGGCGGCATCGAAGGTAGCTATCTGGGAATCGGCGCCAGAGTGATCTCTCAAGACGGCCAGATCGTACTGTTCCCCTTCGCCGATTCCCCAGCCGAGAGCGCGGGAGTGCTCCCCGGCGATATCGTTTCGGCCGTGGGAGGTGTGTCGGTGTTGGGTCAGGGTGTGCAGGAGGTCGTCGACCAGGTAGCAGGACCGAAGGGCACCAAGGTCGCATTGGAACTGATCAGAGAAGGTGAATCAGAGCCCATATCGTTGGAAGTCTTCCGTGGAGATATCGAACTGCAGTCAGTGGTGAGTCAACTGATTCCCGGTGGAATCGCGTACGTGCGTATCTCTCGATTCCGTGATAACACCGGCGAGCAGGTTTTCTCCGCGTTGGAGTCCCTGAACCGGTTCGACATGTTGGCCTTGGTACTAGACATCCGGACCAACCCCGGTGGCTCACCGGCAGCGGCGAAGGAAACTGCCGGAGAATTTCTGCCTGATGGGACATTGTTCGGATATGTGGAGGACGAGAACGGTGATCGCACCGCGGTTACCATTGACGCCAACGAGGACCGCTTGAGCTTGGACGATCTTCTGATCGCCGTATTGGTCAACGAACAGACATCGCGCGAGGCGGAGACCTTGGCCGCGGCTTTGCAGGGCTCTGGGAGGGCGACGTTGATTGGGGTCACCACCGCTGGAGACTCCTCGGCCTATGGGTTCGTGGAACTTAGCGATGGATCGGCCCTGTACATGCCGATGTCCCGCCGTTACGCCCCATCAGGAGAGATCCTGGGAAGAATCGGACTGACGCCGGATGTCGAGGTCGTCTCCGTACCGGAATCAGAAGGATTCGGACCGGAAAGCCAGTTCAACCGCGCCTATGAATTCCTAGACGAGCAGTTGCCGCCGTTCCGTTAGGGGATAGCAAAGGTGATTACCCACCTTAGCCAAGCAGTCTTTCGTAGTCACCGTGTGTCTCGATTCAGAACCAAATCATCTCGTCGCCTTCTCTTACTCCGGGTGCACGGTATGTGAGCGTGATCCTTACGGAGTATATGGGCCTTGTTTGGTGGACTTGCCTGAACCGTAGGCTTGGGTGTAACGGGTTTTCTGCGAAGTGCTGGTAAGCCTCTTTAGCCCTGCGTTGGATACTTTGATGAAGCTGATCGTACGCCCTGGGGAAGAGTGTGTCGTCCGCGACCTCACAGCTCATCTGGGTCTAGTTCTTTAGTTTGGCTTGCCGAATGTTCGGCCAGAGCCTCATCTGCCAAGCGTTCAAGATATTCGCCTGATTCTGATAGGAGCTTCTTCCAATCTCCGTCAGAAACCATCTCGTCAAGCAACCACGTTGCAATGGAATCTTGGTCGGCCTCCGGTAGTTCCGCATGTTTGGTGAAGGCTTCTTCAAGCAATTTTGACATGGTAAGGCCTCGGGTTGTGGAGTTTATTCGAGCCTGAAATTGCGGTCCGATCTCATTTCCAGATCGAATTATGACTGGCTGCATCCATCGTATAGTTAAGTCAGTCGATGATGATTAGTATACAGCCTTGGCTAATTTTACAAGCCGACCGATACCATGCGCAGGATTCCAGAGTCTAAAAAAGGCCTCTCTGAAAAGAGAGGCCTTTCTGATTGATCTAAGGTGATTCTCCGGGATGCCTTGAACCGTCAGGTAGCGTCACCGCCGCTGTCATCCTGACACCTCAGGCACACGAAGGTACTGACGTCCTCTGGGAGGCTGTCGCTAGCCACGTTGCGCTTACGGTTGCACACCGAACAAACCACCGTCTCCGTTGCGGCTGACGGCGCTTGGACGGTCACGACCGTATCCAGTCCGCGGTACCCAACATAGTCGGGATTGCTATCCTGCAAACGCTGGAAGCGCTCCCGGTCTTTTCGGCCCAAGCTGTCCTCCTAGGGACACAGGGTGGAAGCGGGAATCACCGGCGAGGAGTTACTTTACCTCAACGGCTGCACCAGCCTCTTCCAGCTTGCTCTTGATCTCGTCGGCTTCTTCCTTGGCGATGCCATCCTTGATGGAGGCGGGCGCGGATTCCACTAACTCTTTGGCCTCGCGCAAACCAAGGGAAGTGACTTCACGAACGGCCTTGATGACGTTGATCTTGTTGGGGCCGATCTCCCTGAGGTTAACCTCAAATTCCGACTGGTCCGCAGAAGCGGCTGCGCCGCTGTCGGCTGGAGCGCCACCGTCGGCGGGTGCGGGGGCAACGGCCACCGGGGCCGCAGCGCTGATGCCGAACTCGTCTTCTAGGGCCTTGACTACGTCGGCTAGCTCGACCACGTTCATCTGCTTGATCGCTTCTATGATTTCGTCCTTGGTCAAAATGTCTCCTCTTTCGCTATTCAGCTTGTTGGATACTAATATCTACTTGATTATCGTTGGGGACTCGGAGTTATTCCGCCTCTTCTGAGCCTTCGGTTTCAGCCTCTGGCTCAGGTTCATCGGCGGCTTCCTCTTCGGCAACTTCCGTTTCCGGAGTAGCTTCTGGTTCGGGTTCCTCTGCCGGCGCTTCATCGACCGGAGCCTCGTCCGCGGCTTCCGCAGCTGGCTCTTCGTCCGTCGATGCCTCGGTGGCGGGTGGCTCTTCCACCTCGCCAGTTTCTTCCGGCTTGGCGCTTGCTTCAGGTTCGGGTGCAGCCTCCGGTTCCGCGGCCGGACTTGCTTCTTCCAACTGGCGGACTCTCGCTTGCAAAACGTTGCCAAAACCCTGGAGAGGTCCGTTCATGACACTGAGCAGGCGGGCGATGGGCGACTGCATCTGGCCAAGTAGCATGGCCAGTAGTATCGGTTTGGATGGCAAAGAAGCCAGTCTGTTTACTTCATCCGGGGACATCGGGGCCCCGTCTCCCATGACGGCGCCAATGATGGCCAACGTGGACCCGCCGGTGCGGACGAAATCTGCAACGGCCTTAGCTGCTTCCACTGGGTCTTCATATCCGATGGCTATGGCTGTCGGTCCTTGGACGATCTCTTTCAATTGAGGTTTTTGGGCTTCATCGGCGGCCAGAGCGATCAATGTGTTCTTGACGATGGTGAAATCAACGCCGCCGGCCTTCATGGCTCGGCGTAGCTCAACCATCTGGTTCACCGAGATGCCCGAATAACTGGTGGTCAACGCGATGGAACTGCGCTCCAACCGGCCCTTGATGTCCTGGACCCGGTCTATCTTCTGCTGGGTGGGCAAATTATTCCTCCCTTGAAATGAAAAAATCCCTACGCCAAGCACGCGGCGCAGGGAGCTGGTTGCTCCGATGATACTGTCCGTCGCGCCTGGGCGGGCGGCTTGCGCATTTAGCCCCGAAGGGAACCCGCTTTCTTTGGCGTGCTAATCTCTAGGTTGTAAATCGGCTTGCTAAGCCGGTCGCCGGGTTATTCCGGCGATTCCAGCGCCTGCAGCGCCGGCAGGTCCAACGAGACGCTGGGACCCATCGTTGACGTGATGTATGCTGAGCGGAAGAACGGTCCCTTTAGGCTCTCCGGCCGCTCCCTTACTATAGCACTTGATAGCGCTGCCAAGTTGTCCACCAGTTTCTCGGCGTCGAAACTTACCTTGCCGACCGAAGAGTGGATGATGGCGGTGCGGTCGGTCCGGTACTCGGTCCTTCCGCCCTTGGCTTCTTGAATCGCACGGGGCAGGTCTTGCGGTTCGACCATAGTGCCGGAGCGAGGATTGGGCATGAGGCCCTTCCGTCCCAGGATACGGCCCAATTTACCGATCTTAGGCATGATCTGAGGAGTAGCCAAACCGACTTCAAAATCGTCCCAGCCTGCTTCGATCTTCTCGATTAGGTCATCTTCGCCAACGAAGTCAGCACCGGCGGCCCGGGCCTCTTCAGCGCCTTCCGCACCGGCGAATACCACCACTCGAATAGTCTTGCCCAGCCCGTGGGGCAGGCCGCAGACGCCACGGATCATCTGGTCGGCGTGACGTGGGTCAACGTTGGTCCTGATGTGCAGTTCAACGGTTTCGTCGAACTTGGCAGTGGAGACTTCCTTGAGCAGTTCCATCGCCTCTAAGGGCGAGTACTTCTTTTCCAGGTCTACTTTTTCTGCAACGGTGC
>NZVX01000011.1 GCA_002698265.1 Chloroflexota bacterium
GCCGCCGAAGATCACCCCGGGCAACATCATTAACATGAACTCGGAGATCTGGAACCCCGCACCCTTCATGAAGCCCATGGGCGGCGACCAAGCCCTGGGCGGCATCTACGAGATGCGGACCTACACCTACGAGCCGGGGTCCATCCCCGAACTACTGAAGCGCTGGGCCACTTCTTTGCCGGAACGGGAGAAGTATTCACCTCTGGCGGCCGGCATGTTCACCGAGTTCGGCGGCCTGAACCGCTGGATGCACATCTGGCCCTACAAAGACCTGAATCATCGGGATGAAGTTCGCGGGATGAAGATCGAAGGTTGGCCGTCCGGAGCGCCCGGCCGCGTCCGTCAAGAAAACAAGATCATGGTGCCGGCCAGCTTCTCGCCTATGCATTAACCGGCCCGCTAGCTGACCAACCTAACAAATTGAGACGGACCTATGGTGATAAGACGCCACATCTATAAAGTTGACCAACGGGTTTTGATTAAGAGCCGAGACGGCGGCGTTTATATGCCCCCGTCTGAGGGCGCTAAGGGTTCCCTTGCGGTGGTCGCTCCCCAACTCTTTCAAGAATGGTCCGGCACTTTCTTGGAGCGGGAGCCAGATGTGCCGCCGGAATATTATGTCACCATAGACAACGGGATCACAGAGACTATCTCCGAGGACTGGCTTGAGCCCGCTCCTGCCGGTTCTCCGCCGCCGCCGGTGGAAGAATATCCGTGGCCGACATAGCCCGTCAAACGGGTCGTAGCGCAAAATGAAAAAGGCCCCAGCGTACGCTGGGGCCTTTTTCCCTTAGGGTGAAGAATCTATTCCCAGACTACTAAGTCCGACTGTGTACGGCCAAGGTTCGCTGGCCCAACCGAGCCAACATACAAGACCGGCATGGCCACCTGGGCCGACTGCCTTTATGCTACGTATTCCGAGCAGGATCCGGACATGGTCTGGATGGAGATACGGATCTGGCGCTCGCCGCTGACTTGCTGCCCCAGACCCAGCGGACTCCCAAAATGATGTAGGGCGGCGCGACCGTGATTTGAGTCGGGCCATTATTTCCGACGGCCACGGGCTTAAGCTGGGTCCAAAAGGCGTTATCGGTCGGGGCATCAACATTATATTCACTGCCGCCACCCCATTTGTAGTCGGGCGGCAAAGCAACGAACATCAGAATGCCTAACACCCCCAATGCGATCATAACAATCAATATTTGCAGCATCAGGCACTCCGCTGAATCCGGCTTTGTCGGTTAGGGCCAGTATTTACCAAAGTGGCTCATAGGTAGTGTGAAAGGAGTGTGAATTCGATCTAGCCCAGAAAACTTACGCCAAAAACAGGTATTATTTACCGGAAGTTTCCGTCGATATTCTGGAATTCACTTCAAGATGCGAGCCAAACGTGAGTCAAGATGATTGAAGGCCATAAAGAGATCGATGCCCCAGCGGGTGTCCCGGTATGGGATGTCGACCCCTACGATCCGGCACTCCTCGCTGACCCTTTGGACTACTATGCGGAATTACGCTCCAAAGGCCCTTTTGCCTACCTGCCCAGATACTCCGTCCTGGCCTGTGGCCGGTACGAAGAAACCAAGGAAGTATTCTCCGATTGGGAGCGGTTCGTATCCTCGCGCGGGGTTGGACTCCAAGACTTCAGTTTGGAGGAGCCCTGGCGGCCACCTAGCATCGTCCTGGAGGTTGACCCGCCGGACCACACTAAAGCACGCGCCGTGATCGAGCGGGCCCTTTCGCCAAGAGCCGTACGGGAGTTGGGAGAGTCGTTTCGCAGGGACGCAGAAAAGTTGGTTGATGAACTGCTGGAAAAGGGAACGTTTGAGGCCGTGGAAGAACTAGCCGAGACTTACCCCACTACGGTGTTTCCGGACGCCGTCGGATTGGGAAAAAGTGACCGGCGTAAGTTGGTTGATTACGGCGAAATGGTCTTTAACGCCCTGGGCCCCGACAACGAACTGCGCCGAAATGCCATGGCGAAAGGGCCCGGCGTTGTTCCCTGGATAATGGAGCAATGCAAGCGCGAAAACCTGAAGCCGGACGGCTTTGGCGCAACGATTTACGCCGCGTCCGATACTGGTGAGATCACCGAGGAAGAGGCCGGGCTGCTGGTGCGTTCCATGCTCTCCGCGGGAGTGGACACCACGGTCTCAGTGCTGGGCAGCGCTGTTTGGTGTCTTGCCAACAACCCGGACCAGTTCCGGGTCCTGAAAGACAACCGCGCCCTCTCGCGTTGGGCCTTCGAAGAGACGTTGCGCTATACCTCTCCGATTCATACTTTTTGCCGAACGGCCAACGTGGATACGGAAGTCGGCGGAATCAAGATCGTTGAAGGCGCCAAGATACTCTGCGTTCTAGGCTCTGCCAATCTAGATGAGAGTCATTGGCCTGGGGCAGACAGCTTTGATATCGAACGCAGACCGTCGGATCACCTGGCCTTGGGAGTCGGCATCCACGGTTGCGTCGGCCAGAACGTGGCGCGGGCTGAGGTAGATGCGGTGTTGACCGCCATCGCCAACAAGGTAGGGTCCATCGAGCCTGCCGGTGAACCGATTTGGCGGCCCAACAACTCGGTCCACACGCTGGACCGGCTTCCAGTGACCTTCAAAGGTAAATGAATCTGTCATGTATGAATAACGCTTAAACCAGCCATTGGATGATGATATGACGATCGATGACCAGACTCGCCGGCGGACCACCAAGACCGGACTGACGGCATTGGATCGCGACCGTGCCTGTCCGGGATACACCCTATATGCACCGATGAACGGACCGGGAGATGTCTATCTGCTGAACTTGGACGGCGAGGAGGTGCACCACTGGGCGATGCCCGACCCGCCGGGCTTGTATGGATACCTGCTGCCAAACGGCAACCTGTTCTACGGCGGGAAGCTTCGGGACGAGATGTGGGACCGGTTCCTGTCGTGGAAGCGGTTCAAGGGCGGGGTCATGATGGAGGTGGACTGGGACGGTAATGTAGTCTGGGAACACCGGGATATAGACCATCATCACGATGCCAGGCGAACGGAGTCGGGCGGGGCGGTCTACCTGACCGTCGAGCTGATGCCCGAGGCCCTCGCTGCCAAGGTCAAAGGGGGAAACCCGATAACGGGCGAGAACGGGATGTGGGCTGATGTCATCGTTGAAGTCGACGCCTCAGGGAAGAGAATCTGGGAATGGCACGCCGCGGAACATCTTGACGCGGAGCGAGACATCATCACGTTCAACGATTCCCGTGACGAATGGAGCCACGGCAACACCGTGGCGCCGCTCCCGGACGGCCGGGTCCTCTTTAGCTTCCGGAACATCTCTACAGTGGGGATCATCGACAAGGCGTCCGGCGAGATCGTCTGGCGGCTCGGCCCAGAGGTCTTGGCCCAACAGCACGACCCCAGCTTGTTGCCCAATGGAAACGCCCTGGTCTACGACAACGGCTCCCATAGCGCCCAGCACCCGCTGCCCTTCTCCAGAGTAGTTGAGGTCGACCCCAAAACGAACCAGGTCGTTTGGGAGTACTTCGATAATCCGGCCTACAACTTCTTCAGCCCCTACATCTCCGGGGCCCGCCGGCTACCCAACGGCAACACGTTGATCACTGAGGGCATGTTTGGCCGCATGTTCCAGGTCACGCCAAACGGGGACATCGTCTGGGAGTACATCAACCCCCACTTCCATGAAGACACCGAGAACGCGGTGGTGAACCGGGTGTTCCGGGCGACGCATTATCTGCCCGAGGAGATTGGGCGGCTTTAGTGAGCTGTTTCCGCAGTTCCGCTCGCTACCACTTCTTCCTGGCGGACTGATATAGCTGGATGTAGGACTCAATCGACGTCCGGGCAAGGGCCTCGCCGATCAAGTCTACGGGCAAGCCGTCTAGCGTTTTAAACCGGACGCAGGACTTTCCCATATTCCGCTTTTTCCCGGCGGCTTGGTAGCGCTAGACGAACCATTCCTCGTCAGCCGGGTTCCCGTAGATGTTCATGAGATGGACGGTCATGTAGTTCTTTTGGGATGCCAGACCGGCGAGCACCTGCTGAATCTTGTTGTAGGTCATGGGATAAGTTACCGATGGGATGATGTAGGAGAGCACACCGTGCTGAAAAGTCTCTTCGTACCCGGCCGGCAGGTTCGCCAGAATCACGCTTCTTACGGCGCTGATGGCCGATCTTCTATCTACGGGAAGCGCCTCAATGTATTCCTCGGCTGATTGTTGGTTAGGTGGGGTCATATGAATGATCGGATGCCTGTTCCTACTTCCCGAATAACGCCGCGATGCGCTCGCCGACCACCTTGTCTTCGCCCTCATTGAGACCGAAAGCGTGGAGAACGATTCCCGTGTCCCCAGCCCGCACGCGGGTCCAGATGGGTGGGTCGCCGGCTTTTAGGCGGTCAACCACGTCTTGGGTTGACATGCCGGTCACTGAGGCATCGATCTCCAGCGTCACGCCATAGGGCTGGTGGCCGATGATGTTGTCGCTGAGTTGGACAGTGACGCCGGGGATTCCTTGCAATGGGGTTAGCATGTTGCGGCATTTCGCCTCTGTATCGGCCAAGCGCTCTTCATGGTTCATGGTCATCCATCGCCGGACCGCTGCCACCGCGCCCACCATTTCCTGACGGTCTACTTTGTGGGGACGGCCCACGCCCCGGATACGCCTGCCTTCGTAGCTCACGAACGACTGCAAACCTAGCTTGCGAATGAAATCGGGATTACCGAAGGCTAGTCCGGTGGACTGGGCGGACCCCATGTATTTGGCGGCGGTGCACTGGAAATCTGCGCCTTTGCGAACATAGCTGCCGAACAAATCCAACGGGTAGATCTGCCCGGCCGCGTCCACCAGCACCGGCACACCCTTGGCGTGGGCGATCTCGATGGTGTCTTCCAGCGACAGGGCCTTGGGGTCGGGCGATTGGGCTTCGGCGAGGTAATGAACGGCGGCGGTGTTAGGCCCGATGGCCATTTCCAAATCTTCGCGAGACGTCCCTTCGGGTGTGCCGAAGTCGACCAGCTTGGCGCCGGCCAGTTCCAGGCAACGGTCGTACCAGTAGCGCTGCCTGGTTTGGATCAGGATCTCATTCTTCATCCCCGTGGTGTCGGGCAGTTGTTGGATTTTGTCGTCGTCGTCCCCGGCCATGCAGGCCGCGGTGGCCAGGGTCAGCGCTGAGCCCGCTCCTGAAGTGATATAGGCGGCGGGCACGTCCACCATCTTGGCGATGGCCTCGCCGGCGCGTTCCTCTAGTTCCATCAGCGGGATATAAGCGCCGTCGGCCCGGTCCATGGCCTCCCTGACTTCTTGGGCCGGAGTCGAGCCGCCCAACATGGTGACGCTACCGGTGGCGTTGATCACCGGCCTAGCGCCCAGTTCTTTGTAGATGCTGCCCCAATCTGTGGTGGTCATGGTCTTCTCCCTTAATTACGGACGGTCGAGCTACGGGTCGTTGGTCTTGGTTAGTCCGGAAGTACTGCGATGGCGTCAATCTCGATCTTGAGGTCCGGTGTGCCCAGTGCGGCGATTTGGACTTGGGTGCTGGCGGGAAAGGCCCCGGCAAAACGCTTGAGGCGGACCTCCCCGGCAGCGGCAGCCTCCCGTAGGTCGGTGACGAAGCTGGTCACTCTGACAACATTGCTCAGCGATGCGCCGTTCTCCTCCAGAATATGCTGGAACTTGTCTAGGATGGCCTCGGTCTGCGCGGCGATGTCGCCAGTTTCGGCGGCTGTCCCCCGGGCGGTGCTTCCGGCGATGAATAGCAAGTTGCCGCTGCGTACCGAGTGGTGAAAGGCCCCTGATGGTGGAGACAGTTTCGGGTAGTCCCTGCGTTCTACGTCCATGTCCTAGCTCCTATCCTTATCGTGTAACATTGTCGACTCAGATTCCCCAGGTTTTGAGCATTATAAACTCAACGGCAAGCCGGGCGGGCCGCGTTGAGCAATCCTAGTCTTTGGACGCATAATATATCAGCGTCGAACTGACAAACGGTAAACCAGCCATTCTTCCAAGGTGATGGACGAACTTATGGACGTAATCGAGTCGAACATCCGAACGCAGGCGCCGGACTTCCAGGTAAACGCCGAACATATGAGGTCGCTGACCGACGAGCTCGCGACCAACTTGAGTTCGGTGCGGGAACGGGGGGACACCGACGCCGCCGAGCTCCACCGCAGCCGCGGCAAGATGTTGGTGCGGGACCGGGTGCAGGCGTTGTTGGACCCCGGGACTCCCTTCCTGGAATTCAGTCCGCTCGCTGCCTGGGGAATGTATGACGGCGAGGACCCAGGAGCCGGGATAGTCACCGGCATCGGCAGCATCCACGGCAAGCAGGTTGTGGTCGTGGCCAACGACGCCACGGTCAAAGGCGGCACCTACTACCCAATCACCGTGAAGAAACACCTGCGGGCCCAGGAGATCGCCCTGGAAAACGGCCTGCCGTGCATCTATCTGGTGGACTCGGGCGGGGCATTCCTGCCCCTGCAGGCCGATGTTTTTCCTGATCGGGAACACTTTGGTCGCATCTTCTACAACCAGTCCCAGATGTCGGCCCAGAGCATCCCTCAGTTGGCAGTAGTCATGGGCTCGTGCACGGCCGGCGGCGCCTACATCCCGGCCATGAGCGACGAGGTGGTGATTGTGCGGCAACAGGGGACTATCTTTCTGGCGGGTCCGCCCCTGGTCCGGGCGGCCACCGGAGAGGAGGTCGATGCCGAAACCCTGGGCGGCGCCGAGGTTCACACCAGGGAGTCGGGGGTGGCTGACCACTACGCCATGGACGACGAGCAAGCGCTGGCCATCGCCCGTAACATAGCCGAGAACTTCGTCTACCCCAGCAACCCCGGCTTGGAAGTATTCGACCCTGAGCCGCCCCTTTACGACCCCGAGGAGATCTACGGGATAGTGCCCGCTGATTCACGGCGGCAGTACGACGTCCGGGAAGTCATCGCGCGAGTCGTTGACGGGAGCCGGTTCCAGGAATTCAAAGAGAACTACGGCGAGACGCTGGTCTGTGGGTTCGCCCGCATCTGGGGATATCGCATTGGCATCGTCGCCAGCAACGGCATCTTATTCTCGGAGAGCGCGCTGAAAGGGACCCATTTCATCGAGTTGTGCGCCCATCGCCGCATCCCGCTGCTCTTCTTGCAGAACATCACCGGCTTCATGGTTGGGCGGGAATACGAGGCTGGGGGCATCGCTAAGGACGGGGCCAAGATGGTGATGGCTGTGGCCAACGCCGCGGTGCCCAAATTCACCGTCATCATCGGCAGCTCTTTCGGCGCCGGCAACTACGGTATGTGCGGCCGGGCCTATCAGCCCCGGTTCCTCTGGTCTTGGCCCAACTCCCGAATCTCGGTCATGGGCGGACCTCAGGCAGCCGGAGTGCTGCTGTCGGTGCGTTCCGACCAAGCGGCCCGACAGGGAAAGACGCTGTCGGAAAAGGAGATGGAGGACCTGCAACGGCCCATCATCGAGAAATACGAGGAAGAAGGCAGCCCTTATTACAGCACGGCCCGGCTCTGGGACGACGGCATCATTGACCCCAAGGACACCCGCGACGTGGTCGGGCTTGGCATCGCCGCGTCCATGAACGTTCCAATTCCCGAGTCCCGCTGGGGCGTTTTCCGGATGTGAGCGTGTTTTCCAAAGTTCTAGTCGCCAACCGGGGAGAGATCGCCGTCCGGGTTCTACAAACATTGCAGGCCATGGGCATCGCCACGGCTGCGGTGTACGCGGACCCCGATGCCAATTCACCCCACGCTGGGCTGGCCGACGAGGCATTTTCCTTGGGCGGCTCCACCGCCGAGGAAACCTACCTGGACCGGCGCAAAATCATCGAACTGGCATTGCGATGCGGCGCGGAAGCGGTCCACCCCGGCTACGGGTTCTTAGCGGAGAACCCGGCGTTCAGCAGAGAGTGCGCCGAGGCCGGACTGGTCTTCATCGGCCCGAGCCCGGAGACCATCGAGCTCCTGGGCGACAAGATTCGCTCTAAGGAGGCTGCCGTTATAGCCGGCGTCCCGGTGGTGCCGAGTTCGCCCATGTGGACGCCCGGAGAGTCTCTGCTGGACGGCCTGTCGTCACAGATTGGATTCCCTCTACTGGTGAAGGCGGCGGCGGGCGGCGGTGGTCGGGGCATGCGCATCGTGGAACGCGTCCAAGACCTGGAGACGGCCCTGGAATCGGCCAACCGCGAGGCCGCGTCTGCCTTTGGGGACGGGCGGGTGTTCTTAGAACGGTACATTCCTGCGGCGCGGCATGTGGAATTTCAGGTGTTGGCCGACTCCTCCGGCAACACGATCCACCTACTGGAGCGGGAGTGCAGCATTCAGCGCCGTTACCAAAAGGTCATCGAAGAGACGCCGTCGCCGGTCCTCAACGATGACTTGAGGACCAGGATGGCTGCGTCGGCGGTGGCCATGGCAAAGTCGGCTGGGTATACCAACGCGGGCACGGTTGAGTTCCTGGTGGACGCCCAGACCGGCGAGTACTACTTCCTGGAGATGAACGCCCGCATCCAGGTGGAGCATCCAATCACTGAAGAGACGCTTAGGCTGGACATGGTCGAGTGGCAGACGCGCATCGCCGCCGGGAAGTTGATCTCCCTCTCTCAAGAAGATATCCGGCCATCAGGGCACGCGGTGGAATGCCGCATCTATGCCGAGGACCCTTACAGCAACTTCGCTCCCGCTACCGGAAGGCTGTTGGCCTGGCGTCCTCCGTCAGGGATGGGCATCCGCCTGGACTCGGGAGTCGCAGAGGGCCAGGAGATCTCCGCGTACTACGACTCAATGCTAGCTAAGTTGGTAGCCTGGGGACCGGACCGTCAGTCAGCCATCGGACGGATGCAGCGGGCGTTGCAGTCGTTTCCGGTGCTGGGCGTTACCACCAACATTCCCTTCTTGATTCGCGCCATCGCCCACCCGGACTTCCGCTCGGGCGGATACGACACTGGCTTTATCGCCAGGCACCCCGAGTTGACCGCTTCACCTGAATCGAATCATTTGAACGGGGCTGCCGTGGAGATCGCCGAGCGTATCTGGCGGTCGGCCGGCCCGATCGGTGGAAGCAACATGTCTGGTCAGTCGTCCGCAGGCCCCCAGGCCACCCAGGGCCCCTGGCGCGGGCTCTCCAAGAGCACGTTCCCATGACCACCCGCCGCCTGCAGCAGCTCCACCCGCCTGAATCGACGCTTGTCGGCGCAAGATATCAGGCCGACATCGAAATCGCGGCGACCTCGCAGGGCCGCTGGGAGGGACAAGTCCAACTGGGCGACGGCCGTACGACACCATTCCTCGCCCTCCGCGACGGCCAGCAGGTCCACGTCTGGCTAGCCGGCGAGTCCTACGTCTTCGCCCCGCCAATCCCAATCGCCCGCGCCCACCGCTCCGCCCAACCAGCCAGCGACGACGTTGTTAGCCCGGTTCCCGGAGTAGTCATGACGGTCCTGGTATCTGCTGGAGACGCAGTGGAAGCAGCCCAAGACCTGGTAATCATAGAATCCATGAAAACCGAGCACCTAGTTAAGTCGCCCCGGGACGGGACGGTGGAGCAGGTGTTGGTGCAGGAGGGGCAACAGGTGGAGCGGGGGGTGTTGTTGGTGGTGTTGGTGGGGGTTGGGGAAGAGAGGTGAATGGCCAGGTGAAAGCCCGCTATGGCACGCGGTCTATCACTATCATGTAGTCGCTGGTCAGGCGGGAGCTTTAGGAGGACACATCTAGGTACATGGCGCCCTCGCTTGTCACATAAATCAGAGTCCCTCCACGGTCATCGATGGCCAGTGACATTGATGGGAACGTGGTATAAAGGACCATTTTGGGATGACCGGTCGCAGTCACAAGGGAGCCACGCAACAGATAATTTGCGTTGAAGGAGAATGTTTCTCCAGGGTCTCCCTGGAACACGAACTTCCTCACTGGCCGAAGTTGTGTTGGTTGGAGCTATACCGGGCTAAACGTTCATTGCCGCCAATCCGGCTTGGGCAATGGACTGGTCGTCGATGCCGCTGGGCAGCCCTCCGACGCCGATTGCGCCGACCACGGCGCCGTCCTTCAAGACAACCACTCCGCCTGGCAGAGCGATGAGTTGGGAGTCGCCGAAGGACTCCAAGGACCTGCCCGTGGAGTTGAGCTGCTCGGAGAAGGCCAGAGTGTCCATGCCCCGAACGGCGGATGTGTAGGCCTTGCGCAATGCGAAGGTGGGTCGGAGGCACCGGTCCATGCGGGCGTAGGCCAAAAGGTTGCCGGCGTCGTCCACCACGGCCATATCAACCTTACGCCGGCTGGAATCCTTGTTGTGGTCCGCAATCATCGCTGTGATGGCGGCCTGCGCCTGCTCCAGGCTTAGCATCGGTTTGTCGTACATCTTGGGTCTCCCCTCTATCGAGATTTTAGCCACCCCAATATACGCCAAAAAGAAAAGAGGGCCACATGAGGCCCCCTTTTGGCTTTGCGTTTGGCAGAAACGAGACGATTCAAATCCCCCGCATCCGGCGTTGGAGTTCTGCGTCAGTGTGTAATGGACGCTTTTCGCGCCGGACTGGCCATCCTTAAGTCTGTCCTAATAGCTCGGCTTGGTTGGGAACGGAGTCAATTGAATCTCGTGGGTCCAACAGGACTTGTCTTGGGAATGTAGATAATAGAAAGCCTCAGCAATCTTAACGGGATTCATTATCACGTCGGGCTGCTCCTGGGCGACCGGCAGGGCACGGGTGCCCGGAGAATCGATCAAGCCGTCGATCACGACGTTGGCCACGTGCACACCGTGCTCGGAATATTCCTCTGTCAGGACCTGCGCCAACGTGCGCATCATAACTCGCGGGTAGTACAGTGACTGTCCGGTGTACCGCTTTCGTCCTCGCAAGGAAAACGAGTTATTCGAAATCAAGAAAGAGCCTTCGCCCCGTTCGCGCATGGCGGGCAGTACTTCTTTGGCGACCAAGAACGGGCCCCGGCTGGCGATGTGCTGCGCGGTCTCGAACATTTCGTCCGGTATGTTCTCAAGTAATTCTTTGTCCGGCGGAAGGTCTCGCCCCTCCAGGTAGCCCGCGTTGTAGACCAGGACATCCGGGTCACCGGCTTCATCTCGAATCTGAGAGAAGGCATTAGATATAGAGTCCCCCGAGACCAGATCCAGTTCAACGATCATGCTTTCGCCACCCTGCTCTCCTATCGCAGTCTCCAAAGCTGCCGCATTGGCCGCGGTACGGGTTGTCAGTACAACGAAGAAGCCCTCTTTGGCGAACTTTTGGGCTATCGCGCCTCCCACACCCCAGCGCACCCCGACCGGCATGTCGCTGTCGTCGAGTTCCCTACCGTGGGCTAGTTTCGTGTTTCGGCCATCGGATTGCCATTTGGACGTCGCCCCCACTACAACGGCGACTGGTTTACGGTCGGAGTTCATTTCGAATCGTCTCCCTCTTGTGCTTAAATCGTGACTTACTTGAGTCCGGACTGCTGGTGTGATGGAAGATAGTCTCTGTCATAACACCAGAATTATATGACGAGATTACCTCTCTAACCACCCCCCC
>NZVX01000012.1 GCA_002698265.1 Chloroflexota bacterium
GAGGACTTCATCCGTGTCTTCAGACCCGGCCTGTCTTGAGGCTGACTGGCCTTCCGCCTCGGAGGCGGGGCGATCGGATCGCCGGCGCCGGCGCCAATCCCTTGGCCGTTGGTTCCCCGGGTCTTGTCCCGCTTCTTGTCCCGCATCCTGGTTGCCGGCGTCTTGATTCGATGGACTCGTCATGCTAACGCCACCTGCGGGATTCCAAGATTCGTATGGACAGGAACAGGAAGAATGCTATGACGCTGATGAAGTAGACGATGTTCGTGGTGTCGATAACACCTCGGGAGAAGTCATCGAAGTGGCCGCGTATGCCCATCTCGCCGATGATCTCGCCAGCGAGGCCGCTGACGGAACCGAACGCCCGGTCAGCGAAGAACAGAGCCAGCAGGATCCCCATGGCGACGACCGCGGACACGATCTGGTTATTGGACATCGTCGAGGTGAGCAGGCCCACCGCCAACGCAGCCGCGCCGTACAAGAAGAACCCGAGGTATCCGGCGTAAATCGGACCCGGGTCCGGGTCGGCATAGACGAAGAGCAAAATGGCATAGAAGAACGACAAGCCAACCAATACCAGGAAAAACACCAAGCTTGCCACGTATTTGCCGATGATCACCTCCCAATCGCGGACAGGGGAGGTCAATAACAGTTCAATGGTGCCTAGCTTGCTCTCTTCGGCCAACAGCCGCATAGTCAGCGCCGGGGCCAGCAGGATGAACATCACCATGGCGCCGTCAAAGAAAGGGACCAGAGTGGCTTCCGGGAAGGGGTCGCCCAGGTCTTGCGTGAAGAAAAACCCGGTTAATGCGAGGAAGATCAGGCCGACGATATAGGCGGTTGGACTGCTGAAGTAGATTTGAATCTCTTTCCAGGCCACAGCCTGGGCCGTCCGCATCCTTACAACTCCTCATGGGTAGTGAGGCGCAGGAAGATTTCTTCCAGGCTCATCCCGACCATCTGTAGGCCCCGCAAACTCCAGCCGTTGCTGATAACCGCCTGGGAGATCGCGTCGCGCAGGTCTTGGCCGGCTTGGGCCTGAATGGTATAGGTGTGGCGGCCGTTGTTGTTGAGGTGGCTTACGTCGTTCACGCCTCTGATCGCCTTGAGTACCGGGAGGACCTCCGCGGCAGGTCCGCCGACTTCCACCTCAAGACGATCAACCCCTTGCAGGCCTTCGGCCAGGTTCTTGGGGGTGTCTTCAGCGACGATGCGGCCTTCATTGATGATCAATACCCGGTCGCAGAGCATGCTTACTTCGGGAAGGATGTGGCTGCTCAAGACCACGGTCTGGTCTTTTCCAAGGTCCTTGATCAGCCGCCGGGTCTCAACCACCTGGATAGGGTCGATGCCGATGGTCGGTTCGTCCAACACCAATACTTGCGGCTCGTGCAGGATAGCTTGAGCGATGCCGACACGTTGCCGAAATCCTTTGGACAGCTTACCTATCTGGGTCTTCCGGTAATCGCCCAAACGGCAGACACCGATAACGTCGTCCAAGCGCGCTTTGATGCTCTTGGGAGGCATGCCTCTTAGGGTACCCATGTACTTCAAGTAGCCGTTCACCGACATATCGGTGTAGAGCGGCACGGTCTCGGGCAGGTAGCCCACCCGGCGTCGGGCTTCAAGCGACTGTTCCACCACATCGTAGCCATCCAGGGTCACCGTGCCCCGGGTGGGGGGCATGAAGCCTGTGAGGATGCGCATCGTGGTGGTCTTTCCCGCGCCATTGGGGCCTAGAAACCCCAATATCTCGCCTCTGCGAACGCCAAAATTGACGTCCTGAATCGCAGGATAGGGACCGTAGTAGTGGGTCAGGCCCTCGGCCTGAATCATATCGGGCTGCAAACTATTTCACGTCGTCGGGCCCGCCTGGGCGAACTGAATCTAGCCTGATTGTGCCAGGTCACAAGTGATGATATTCTATACCATTGAATTTGCCAAGGAGCGCAAATTCGTTATTTAGCGTATTCTTTGCTTAATTACCAGGAGGTTGGATGCATCTGGTTATCGACGGTTACGGCGGGAACATCGACAAGATGTGGGACGAGGACCTGGTCCGAAATTTCTTGTACGACTATCCCGATTCTTTGGATATGACCCGCATCACCGAGCCCAATGTCCTCAGATACGATGCCCCCAAAATCGAGGACTCAGGGGTGTCCGGGTTTGTGATAATCGCCGAGAGTCATATAAGCATCCATACCTTTCCCCGCAAGGATTACATCAACATCGACATCTTCTCGTGCCGGCCTTTTGATCACGAGCAAGCATTGGAAGACGTTAAAGAAACGTTCGGCCTGACCGAGGTTAAGACCTGGCTTCTGGAGCGTGGCTTAGAATGGCTGGATGAGCGCCAGGGGCTGGCCGAGGCGCAACAACAGCGCGCCGCCCTCGAAGCCGGAGGACCGGCCCAAAACCGTGCCTGAAATCGTGCCGGCCTCGTTGCATCCTTTGGTTCCGCATAACTTCCTCGCCTTGCCTCCGGAACAGTCTTCCCTTGAAGCCGCCAAGGTGGCCCTGATCCCAGTCCCCTATGACAGCACGACCTCCTTTAGGAGCGGCTCTCGGGACGGACCTGAAGCCATGATCACGGCGTCCTATGGTCTTGAAGATTACGACTTCCAGCTTGAAGTGGATGTCTCGGAGATTGGGATCCATACCACTGGCGCAGTTGAACCCCACATGGCCGGCCCCGGCCCCATGACCGAGCGGATAAATGACGTGGTGGGGACTTATATCGGGATGGGCAAGACCGTTGGATTGCTGGGAGGAGAGCATTCCATAACCATTGGATCGGTCCAGGCCCATGTTGAAGCCTACCCCTCCCTTTCAGTCTTGTATCTGGACGCCCACGCCGACCTTAGGGATGAGTACATGGGCACCCCATTCGGGCACGCCTCAGCAGCCCGCCGGGCCTATGAGAGCTGCCCCATCGCGCTGGCCGGCGTCCGCAGCCTGTGCCAGGAAGAACACGACTTCATCGGGGATAACGGCGTCCCGGTCTGGTATTGGGACCCCGATATCCGGTCGGGCAACCTAGACGAAGTTCTCGGAAGCTTGAGCGACACCGTGTACGTCAGCGTTGACTTGGACGTGCTTGATCCTGCCTTGATGTCCGCAGTGGGAACCCCTGAGCCGGGGGGGATGACCTGGCATCAATTGGTGTCGGTGCTGGCCAAGGTGGCCCAGTCCCGCCGCATCGTGGGCTTCGATGTTTGCGAATTGGCTCCGGCAGACGGTCCGCCCGCCTGTTCTTATGCCGCCGCCAAACTGGTCTACAAGCTGGTGACCTACGCCTGCGGGAACAGGTAGAAAAACTAGGTCAGGTCCCGTGGGAGAGTCATGTCGGGTGTAGAGGGTCTACCGGCCGATGTGAGATGCTGAAACTACATCAGAGTCAAGGAACCGTACGGCTGGACCACTCTAAGGGTCTCGGAACAAGTGGGTTAATGGCAGCATCGTTACGTTTGGGCCGCATCTTTGGCATACCTGTCGAAGTCAATGTCAGTTGGATTCTTGTATTCCTGCTACTGACCTACCTGCTTGCCGGGCAGTTTGACGACGCTCGGCCGCACTGGACGTCGGCCCAGACTTGGTCGGTGGCCGTGGTTGCGGTGGTCCTGTTTTTCCTCTCGGTCTTGGCCCACGAACTCAGTCATAGCGTCATGGCGCTGAGCAAGGGGATACCTGTCGGCGGAATCACCCTCTTCATATTCGGCGGCGTCTCACGCCTGGAACGGGAACCGCAACGCCCGATCACAGAATTCGTGGTGGCCCTAGTTGGACCATTGATCAGCATACTTCTGGCCGGTATATTCGGCGGGGCCTGGTATCTGTTGGGCCGCGGCGATTCTGCTCCGGAAATGGTCTTGCTACTTCTGGCGTGGACCAATCTTAGTCTTGGGGTGTTCAATCTGGTGCCCGGTTATCCCCTGGACGGCGGCCGCCTGCTTCGGGCTGGTATCTGGGGCATCACCGGTGATCGCCGACGGGCGACTCGGATAGCGGCGGGAATGGGCCAGGTTGTCGGCGGGGCGATGGCGCTGGGTGGCGTAATCATCGCGGTATTCTGGGAGCCGGTGGACGGCGTGTGGCTCGGGGTCGTGGGAATGTTCCTGTTTTCCATGGCGAGGGGCAGTTTTCCCAAGTAGGGCCGTGCCGCCGGATGCGACCGGACCAAAGCTGACCCAACCTAGCTATGCTAAAATGGCTTCACGAACGAAATCCGGCCACGAAGGCCGATGTAGATACGGATAAGAATGACGGTTGAAGGCACAGTTTACCTGGATCATGCCGGCACGACGCCACTAGACTCCAAGGTTCTAGAGGCCATGGTCCCCTATTTCACTCAGCACTTCGGGAATCCTTCCAGTCTCCACTCGGTTGGTCAGGAGGCGCGTTACGCCTTGGACGAGGCCCGTGAGCGGGTGGCTGGCGTATTGAATTGCCGGCCCAGAGAGATCGTTTTCACCGCGGGCGGGACAGAGTCGGACAACGCCGCCATCCACGGTGTGGCGACTGCTCTCCACGAAACTGGGAACCACATAGTTACTTCCAGCGTTGAGCACCACGCGGTGCTGCACGCGTGCCAATACCTGGAATCCCAGGGTTTTGAGGTCACCTACCTATCGGTTGACGCCGATGGCATGGTGCAACCGGAGGCGGTCTATAACGCCATAAACGAGCGCACAACTCTCGTATCAATCATGTATGGCAACAACGAGATCGGGACCATCAATCCCATCTCCGAGATAGCAAAGTCCGTCAAGAAGCGGGCCGAAGAATTGTCCCGGACCATCGTTTTCCACACTGATGCGGTGCAGGCCGCCGGTTACCTTTCGTTGGACGTGGCCGAGCTGGGAGTGGACCTCTTGAGCCTGTCCGGTCACAAGTTCCACGGGCCTAAGGGCACAGGCGTACTCTACATGAAACGAGGCTCCCCGTACCTGCCGCTGATTCACGGCGGAGGCCAGGAGCGGGACCGCCGGTCGGGAACCGAAAACATACCTGGAATTATCGGCTTGTCCCTAGCTCTAGAAGCGGCAGACACCGTGAGGGAAGAGACTAGCCAACGTTGCGCCGCGCTCAGGGACCGGATCATCGATTCGGTTTTGCAGCAAATACCCGGCAGCCGGCTGAACGGTCATGCCACGCAGAGACTGCCCAACAATGCCAATTTCTCGTTCACGGGAGTGGAAGGGGAGCCCATACTGCTGGGACTGGACATGGCGCGGATCGCCGCTTCCAGCGGCAGCGCCTGCAGCTCGGGTTCGCTAGAGCCCTCCCACGTGTTGTTGGCCTTGGGACAGTCGGCCGAGATCGCACGTGGCAGTCTGCGGCTCACGTTGGGGCGCGACAACACTGAAGACGAAGTGGAATACCTGCTAGGAGTATTGGTTGACCTGGTGCAGCGGCTGCGCCAATTGCCCAGTTTGACCACTGCCGGCTCATGATGCTGCTGCTTTCGACAGTGGCGAGTCGTCCTTAACACCCTTCAAACAATATTTTCTGATGCCCGGAGTACCGGCTTGATTTCTAAACGTTTGATCTTTTGGCTCGCTCTGATCCTGATGCCCTTCGTGATGGCGGCGTGCAGCGACACGTCCTCTTCACTCGGTCAATACCACGAGGGCCGAATCCTGTTGTTGAACGTCTTAGAGATCGACCGCACAGACGAGCTTCTCTACTCGACCATCGACCCGGAAGATGTGATTCGCAAATGGCGGATCAAGCCCTCAAAGGCAGGACAGGAATTGTTGCTGATGCGCTTCAAGGTCGAGAACCATGTTGCCGTGAACACTGTGCTTGTGGCCGACGAGCAGTCGGTGGTGATCGAGGGCTTCTTTGAGAATGACTACCGGCCCATCAGCGTGAACCGCACGGTAATTCTGGACCAGCGTGGCCAGGGTGAAGGGGCGGTGACCGTGGCGGACGGGGAGTGCACGGATCACGCCCGGCTGGTTGTGAACGCGGGGACCAACGTCCAGTGGACCAACCGCGGGGAATCCGGCACCGCGATCCAGTTCGGAGCCGGGGCAGTGCCTGGTTTGGGTGACGGTCTAGTCCAGATCGCGCCGGGAGGGTCTGTATCCAACCGGTTTGACCAACCAGGAACCTTCGAATATCGGTGCAGCGGCGGCGATGGCTCCGTCCAAGAGGCCCAGATTTTGGTTGAAGCGTCCGACTCGGTCCGGGACAATAAAGAAAACAACATCCTCTTCTTGGAAGGGTCATTCGACCTGCCTAGGGGTACCTCATTGGACGGCTGGATGATTTTTGAGATTCCCAAAGGCACCGAGATCAAGAACCTGCGCTGGCGGGCAGGAGACAGCATCACCATCCGCTTCTAGCCGGCGTTCGCCAGTCCAACTGTGTACTCCTACAGCGGACATGAATCCTTTCACGATTAGGCGCCCGCGCGCTCGGCCTTTTTTCGCCGCCGGGTTAGAATCTAGGCCATATCTTTAGGGGGCCATTTCCGATGCGCCGGTATCTGGACATGCTGGTCTACGGCGGTGAAAGAAGAGTAACGCCGGGCGCTTCGCCGCCGGTCTGGCGGCGGCTGTTCCACATAGTCGCCGGGTCTTCCATCCCTTTGGCCGCCATATTCATCCCCGAGACTCCTATGGTCTGGGTGTTGGTAGTCCTGGCCATCCAGGGGATTGTCTTAGACTTGGTGCGGTTCCGGGTTGGCTGGCTTAATTCGCTGTTCATGCACTGGCTGGCGCCACTTTTGAAGGAGGACGAGGAAGTCCACATCACCGGAGCCACGTATATGCTCATCTCCGCCCTGATCGTTTTCGTTTTGTACGGAAAAGAGGTGGGCATACCGGTCATGTTCTTCTTGTCTCTGGGCGACCCGGCGGCGGCGATAGTTGGGCGGCGCATGCCCGGGCCCAGGATAATGGGTAAGTCTCCGGGGGGCACGGCGGCATTCATCGCGGTCGGGTGCGCCGCAGTGGCGGTCTTGGTAGCGGCCGACGGCATCGAACACCATTGGGCGCTCTGGGTAGGCGCCGGAGTGGCCGGAGTAGTGGAACTGATTTCGCTGCCGCCGGACGACAACATGGCTATTCCGCTCCTGGCGGGCACAGCCATGTTCTTGCTGGGAGTGTAAAACCCTCCGTCTCCGGGAGTCCGTGGTTCCCCTTACCTGAAACTTGACTTAGTCTGGCCCTTCGACAGGCTCAGGACGAACTAGGAGGGATGTGTCCTTACCCAAAGGGAAGGCGAACCATTCGCATCAACGCCCTCTATGCAGCCCCGTCGAACTGGGTTATTTCCGCCCGTTCCCGCTGGAATTTCACGTAGGCCTGCTTGGTCATGAGAGGCCGGTGATTGGCTTTTACCTCTTTGGCCCGTTTGGCCCCGTCGGCCAACAGGTCAATGACTACCATGGCCATGATCTTGGCCGGCACGATTACCGCCGATTCGTAGTCGGTTATGACGTATTCCTTGCTGTGGCCCGGGCCGACCGCTCCGGCCGTATAGGGGTGGCAGGCCGGCATTATGTGACTCAGGTCTCCCATGTCGGTGGAACCGCCCCGGTTGCGGCGGGCCGGCATAACCAGCGTGGCCTGTTCCCCCACCAGGTCCACCGCAGTCCTGCGGAAGATGTCCTGCAGTTTGGTGTCGTGGCGCATGGGTAGATAGCCCGGAATAGTCGTGATGTTTACGGAAGCGCCGACGGCCAAGGCCCCGGCCTGGAAACAACGGTCCACTGCCGCTGAGTTCTCCACCACGACTTTGGGAGTGGAAGAACGGACTCGCCACTCCAGCCTGACATCTGAGGGTACCGCGCTGACCGCCTCGCCGCCTCTGGTCATGATGCCGTGGATGCGGACGGTATCGTCTGCCCGGTGAGTCTCTCGAAGAGCATTGATGGCCTGGATGGCAAAGGATGCCGCGTTCAAAGCATTGACGCCCCGGTGGGGAAGACTCCCGGCGTGGGCGCCAACCCCGGTGTAGCGCACAAACTTCACCACATGGCCGTTACTGGTGCCTCCCATGGCGAACCGGCGCTCGCCCATGTCGCTGGCGGTGTGGCACATCATGGCGATGTCCACGTCGTCGAACTGGCCAAGGCGAATCAGCTCCTGCTTGCCGCCCAGGAACTCCAGTTTGCCCTCGTTACGCATCTCTAGTCGTTGCTCGACCTCTATGAATTCCTCGGCGGGCACGGCGAATGGGACGATCTCCCCGGATAATCGGGCCATCACTTCGGGCGTAAGCAGGCCCATGGTCGCCCCTAGCATCATGCCGATCTGGCAGTGGTGCCCGCAGGCGTGGGCGGCCCCGGTGTCGGGGTCGGCGTGGGGGTGTTCGGTCACGACCAAGGAGTCCAATTCTCCAATCACGGCTACGGAAGGGCCGGGACCCGCGCCGCCCTTGATACGGCCTTTCAGTCCGGTGAGTGCCAGGCCGCTTTCGTGTTGGATGCCCATTTCCTGGAACTTCTCGGCGACCAGTTGAGCTGTCTTAACCTCGCGGAAGCCCGCTTCGGGGTTGGCCAGGACCTGCTGGGCGAGACCCACGATCTCGTTCTTGCGCTTATCGATGGTCTCGCAGGCCCGTTTCTTCAGTTCTTCGATTGTTAGGGCAGGTGTGGTCACGTTTTATTCGCTCTTAAAAGTCTCTTCGGATGCGAGGCTACGCATGAATTTTAGGTATTCGGGGATGGACATATCAGCCCGCTGGCCTCCGGCGACGCTATTGCCGTGGGACGCATTGTCGCTCAGCAGATCGATGGCCGTGTAGGCCAGGGCTTTGGCGCCCTTGATCACCGCCAAAGCGTAGTCCTCGACCACATAGGTTGCGCCGTGACCCAGTCCGGTGGCGCCGCCCACATAGGGGTGGATGACGGGCATCAGACGGCTGATGTCGCCCATGTCGGTGGAGCCGCCGCGGTGGTCCACGTAACCGACGTTCTCTTCTCCTACCAATTCGGCGGCGTTGGCCCGGAAAATCTCCGCCATGGCTTTGTTCTGTTGCAGGGGCATGTAACCGGGAATGGTCTGGATCTTGACCTGGGCGCCCACCGCCATGGCCCCGGCCTTGAGCGCCCGGTCAACCTTGGCGTTTGCGTCCATGAGGGCTTCGACGGTCCGCCCCCGGACGAATGTCTCCATCCGCACGTCGGCGGGCACCGCGCTCACTGCTTCGCCGCCCTTGGTGATGATGGGATGGACGCGGATGCTGTCCTCGTCCCGGAAGGTCTCGCGGTTGAAGTTGATGGCGGTCATGGCCATCATGGCGGCATTCAAGGCGTTGATGCCCAGGTGGGGGGCGCCGCCGGCGTGAGAAGCCCGGCCTATGAACTGGATGCGTTTGGCCACGGTGCCGTTGTTGGTGTTGCTGATGCACATCAGCTTTTCGGCGGGATTGCTGGTGGTGTGGAGCATCATGGCCAGATGGACGTCGTCGAACTCGCCCAGCTTGACCAGTTCCGGCTTGCCGCCTAGGAATTCGATCTTGCCCGCCCGGCGCAGATCGTCCCGGTATTCAATCTCGATATATTCTTCGGCAGGCACGGCCATGAAGGCGATGCGGCCGGCCAGATTATCGAGAACGTCGTGGTTGGTGAGGGCCGTGGCCGCGCCCAGCATCATGGCGATCTGGCAGTGGTGCCCACAGGCGTGGGCCGCGCCCGTGCCCGGGTCGGCGTGGGGGTGGTCGGAGACGATCAATGAGTCCAGCTCACCCAAGATCGCTAGGGTTGGTCCGGCAGAGGTGCCAGAGGCATCAGCCCGCACGCCGGTCACGGCGAGTCCACTCCTGGGCTGCATCCCCAGAGCACCGAACTGCTCGGCCACCAGTCTGGCGGTCTTCAGTTCGCGGAACCCCGGTTCGGGGTTCTTCAGTATGGTCTTTGCGATGGCGGTCAGTTCATCGGCCTTAGCGTCGATGATCTCAGCCGCGCGGCGTTTCAGGTCCTCTTTCGAGGGCATTGGGCAAACTCCATATATGCCGCCTTTCGGTCGGGTTGCCTATCAGGCACGGAGACGGCGGGATTGATTGTAACAAAGGAGGCTTTGGATGGGTATAGCGAGGTATAATATCCGGGCTGCGGACCTAGACTCAAATCACGCCTTGGCGAATCGCTCGTAATCATCTAAATGAAGATAATCATCGCTCCTCAGGGATTCAAAGGCGGCATCTCCGGACTGGAGGCTGCCCGGGCCATCGTTCGCGGAGTCCTGAAGGCCGCACCAGACGCTGAGACGGTGCTGCTTCCCGTGGCCGACGGCGGCGACGGGACGCTGCACGCGCTGGTGGACGCCACTGGCGGCAAGATTTTTACAAGCACGGTGACCGGGCCCATCAACCAGCAGGTGGAGGCCCAATGGGGCGTAATGGGCGACGGCCGCACCGCCGTGATCGAGATGGCCAGGGCCTCGGGGTTGGCCATGGTGCCGCCGCGACGCCGCAACCCAAAGGTGACCACCACACTGGGGACCGGCCAGATACTGAAAGAGGCCCTCGAGAGGGGCTATGATCGGGTGATCGTCGGACTGGGCGGCAGCGCCACCAACGACGGTGGCGCCGGCATGGCCGCCGCTCTGGGCGTCAGGTTCCTCGACTCCTCCGGCCACGCGCTTCCCACCGGTGGTGCCGCGCTGGCTCGCCTTGACCGCATCGATACTTCCGGGGTGCTGACGGCTATCGCCGATGTAGAGATCGTCGCCGCCACCGACGTCACCAATCCTCTGTGCGGGCCCACCGGCGCCTCAGAGATATTCGGTCCGCAGAAAGGGGCATCGAAAGAGGTGGTGGCCGAGTTGGACGCCGCGCTGCTCAACCTCGCGAAAATCATCCAGAGGGATACCGGAC
>NZVX01000003.1 GCA_002698265.1 Chloroflexota bacterium
CCAATTTGGGCCGGCCTCTTTCTCCGGCCGCACCATTACCTTTTAGATTGGCGAGTCTGCGGCTTCCGAGACTGGGACATGGCAGACTTTCGGCGCTGACGTGGTGAACCTAACGGTCGACTGATAAGAATCCCGGCCGATTGTTTGTCCATGGATTAACCGCTACCATAGGCCGGTTAGATCGGAATAATTGCTGGCCCAGCCATCGCTGCGGCCGACCGGAGGACTATTGAGCACGGAACGAGACTTTATCGGTTACGGCCAAACGCCGCCTCAGGTGCACTGGCCCAATGATGCCAAGATTGCTATCTCCGTTGTTATCAACTACGAAGAAGGATCCGAGTATTCGCTGTTGGATGGCAGCCCACACCACGAAACCAACAACGAGGTAACTTCGCCGATTCCCACCGACCAGCGGGATCTGTATAACGAGTCCTTCTTCGAGTACGGTAGCCGGGTTGGCGTGTGGCGGATCTTGGATCTGTTGGACCGGTATCAGGTGAAGTCCACTTTCTTCAGCTGTGCCCTAGCTATGGAGCGCAACCCTGAAGTGGCTAAAGAGGTCATCGCCAGAGGTCATGAAGTTTGCGGCCACGGTTACCGGTGGGAAGAATACCACCTGATGGACAAGGAAGCTGAGCGCCGAGCCATCCAGATGACGATCGAGTCATTGATGAAGACTACTGGGGAAAGGCCCTTGGGCTGGTTCACTCGCTACGGCCCCAGCGTAAATACCCGGGATCTAGTGGTGGAGGAAGGGGGATTTCTCTACGACAGCGGGAGCATGAACGACGACCTGCCCTATTACCTCACCGTTCAGGAGAAGCCCTGGTTGGTAGTCCCCTACAGTTTTGAGACCAACGACGCCCGGTTCTGGCGCGGAGGCCTGGTTAGCATTGAAGGCTTCTACGAGTATCTGAAAGAAACCTTCGACTGCCTATACGAAGAAGGCCAAACCCATCCTAAGATGATGTCCGTCGGTCTCCACTGCCGCATCACCGGACGCCCCGGACGTTCCCAGGCGGTGAAGAAGTTTCTGGAATACGCCAGCGGGTTTGACGATGTGTGGTTCGCTCGGCGTATCGACATCGCCCGCTGGTGGCAGGAGCATTACAGTAGCTCGGTGTAACGTAATACCTAGACTGGGCCGCCCTACACCACCGCTGCCGCCATTCCGGGGATCCGTTCGCCTACGATCTCTCCGGTTTCCACGTAGTACTTCAGACCGGAGAGCAGGTCTTCCATTCCTCCGTTGAATAGCTGCCGCACCATGATTCGGTCCATCAGCCAACCCACCGGACCATACTTAAGGGTGTAGTCCGGTGTGACCGTGACTACGGTGCCACCGTCCGTGGATTCTATGGAAAACTCCACGATGTTTTTATGGAGTGGCAGATTGGTTTTGTATATCTCGACCTTGAAGCTTTCGCCTTCAACCCACTCCAGAACCCGCTCATCCAGGTAATCGACGCCAGTCAGAAGCTCGCACCGCCTGGTAGCCTGCGTTCCATGTTTGATATCGGAAGTGGAGAACGAATTCCTCACCCCTGGGTTCCAGCGATAGATTCCGCCGAAATCGGATAGAACGGCCCACACTTGTTCTTTGGTAGCGTTGATTCTGATATGTGTGCTGCAACTTGCCATTTCTGATCGCCTCTGATTCTAGTCTCCCAGTGATTAACTGACCTGATTACGGGCTAAGCCGGAATGGCGGGTACTCGTCACGCATGAGGCTTGCGTACGCCGTGACTCGGAAGGCCCATCGGTTGAAACCCATAACTAGATCAAAAATGCTAACTGGGTAACGCCCGGTAAAGAGCAGCGCGACGGCTGCGAATATCACCAATATGGAATTCAATCCACCGGAACGCGGCCCCACTCCCCCGTGGAGAATCCCCACGACCAAGTAATGGGGAATCGCTAGCAACCACCACTTGACCAGCGCCAAACCCTTCGAAAGATTTTCTGGATATTCCACATCGAACGTTGCCGGATAATCCGTCGGCTTGAGGCTGAAAGGCGGATAACGGTCGGATCCAAGAACGCTGCAACAATAAAAACCTACTCGCCAAGACCACCTCAACACTCCCACGTTGAAATCGAAGATGCCTCTAGGGTACTTTCCCGTAAAGAGGATGTTGAAAAGTGCTACCACCCATAAAACCACGTAGGCAACCCACAGAAACGCAAGTACGACGAAGTGGGGGATAGCTAGGATCCATTTCACCAGCCAAAGTACCCTGCTCAAGTTGGGGTCCATTTCGTCCTCCGCTCAGGTAGGGTCATGTCTCTCGAATTACGCTTACAGTATGTCGCGATGCTTTCCTTCTCGCTTCCCTCTAAGTGTTGATTCCTCTATAGAACGATGGGACTAGGCCTGCGTTGTCCTATCGGACAGTATCGAAATCGATCTGCCTTATCTCTCACCATCGCGAGTCCGGCTAGATCTGATAATCCCCTAGGAGAACCGTGTAAAACTCATGATGAACAACATCCTCCAAGACCCCAGCCCATCGGCATTAAAGCAGGTGATCGAAGCCAACACCATCGAGAGCTTCAAAACCTGGGGTAAGTGGGCGAAACTGGAGCTTCAGCAAGACCCTGAGATAGCCTGGACGGCGTCGGATATTCCCTTCTTCCTCTTCAACGTGGTCCTGGGCTTGGTCCCGCAATCCGGCATCACGGCAGCGGAGTCCTTAAAGACAGTTGTTAACGTAACCTCTCGTGCTAGGACCCGCAAGCTCCCGATGGGTTGGTGGGTGGGCCTGACCAATCCGGACCCGGGCTTGGGACAGCTTTTAGAGGATCAGGGTTGGATGCCTGCTGCGACTCTGACCGGCATGGCGATGGCATTGCAGACGTTGGCCGAACCAGCATCCTTGCCTCCGGGTCTCACCATCAGTACGGTCAAGGATGGCGAATCTTTGGAGACCTGGTGTCAGTTAATGACATCCGTCAGTGAATTCCCAGACTTTGCGGCAGAGGCATGGTTGGACATGTATCGGGGCATGGAGATTGTCGATGACCCTCTGTGGAGCCTGTACCTGGGTAGCTTCCAAGGTAAGCCGGTAAGCACCTCGGCGCTCTTCTTGGGGGCGGGTGTGGCGGGGATTCACGGCGTTACCACCCTACCGGATTACCGGGGCAAGGGGATTGCCACGGCGATGACCTATCCGCCTCTGCTGGCTGCCCGAGAGCAGGGCTACCGGATGGGGGTCCTCTTTTCCTCAGAGATGGCGATCGACATCTACCGAAAGATAGGGTTTCAAGAATATGGAGAGGGCGACATCTATATGTGGCAACCGGATGAGGACGCCTAGTGACCGATCGGAACTAGACGGTTCGCTCCAGAGGTGACGCGGTTGTTGGGCCGTATACAGATGTGTATCAGCCTGCCACACCCGTTTCGGCCAGACCACGGACCGCTTCCGCCAGATTGGCCACCTCGTTCTCGGTGTTGAAAAAGTGCAACGAGGCACGGATGCAAGCTGGGTAGCTGATGCGGCGGACAGCAATCTTGTTCCGCTTCCAAAGCTCCGCCACTGCCTGTTCCGGATCCACTCCATCGATAGCGAATGTGACCAACCCTGAGGATATTTGGCGGTCTAAGGGAGAAAGGACCGTAACTCCAGGGGTTTCACGTAGCGAGTCCTTCAATGCCCCGGCTAGGTCCAGGTTCCGCTGCTCGATGTCGCTGATGCCGGCTTCCTGGATAAAATCTATGGCCGCCATCAGCCCGGCCTGAAGAGCCGTGCTACTGGAGCTCATTAAGAACTTATCCATAGAGGCCGTATTAGGCTCAAGTTCTCTGGGTCCGGAATGGGGCAGAACCGCCCTTCCGCCCAAGTGAACCGGCGCCACCTCTTCGATCCGGTCTTGTCGTATGTACAAGGCCCCGACACCCTCGGACCCTAGCAGCCACTTCTGTCCAGGTATGGAATAGAAGTCGCAATCAAGCTCCTTCATGTCCAGCCTGATGTGACCCGCCGTTTGGGCTCCGTCCAACAGGAGCTTCACGCCCATGTCTCGGGTCAACCGCCGAATCCCCTCTACAGGCATCCGCAGGCCCGACGACCATTCGATATGGCTGAGAAAAACCAGCCGGGTTCTCGGGGTGATAGCAGCCTCGATCTTGGACAGGATGCTCTCCATGGGCTCATCTGGGGCCATGGAAACCATGTTCATCACCACGCCGCTCTGGCGCTGCTTGAAGTAGCTGGGAACAATCACCGAACTGTGTTCCAGATCGCAGGTGACAATCTCGTCTCCTGGCTGCCAAGGCAGCCCGTTGAGCACCATGTTGAGACCGTCGGTAGTGTTCTTGGTGATGCAGATCTCCTCGGGCGAGGCGTTGAGAAAGCTGGCAACGCATCGACGGGCAGCGTCCCGGAGTGCCCTGGTGCCTTCCACCACGTCTGGATTGCCGAGACCTTCTTCCATCTCGTAGTCCAGCCGTTTCTTGATGGCGTCGACCACCGGAACTGGAGAGGGTCCGGACATACCGGTATTTAGGTAGGCCATCCGCTGGCATACCGGGATGCGCTGCCTGAAGCTTTCTACGTCCATCACTGGCTAGTCCCCATAAATCTTTGTTTTTTAATTAAGTCGCGGGCACGCCACGGGAGTATAGCTGGCGTAAAGGGATGCGGCCAAAGCTCATAGTCATCACCAGGAGGAATCCCACTCCCCCAGCGCCCAGGATGAGAGGCGCGGACAATCCAGTCAACCCGGCCAATGCCCCGTTCACCAGATTGAAACCGGCCATCGTGCCATTGGTGTGCCAGCTGTAGACACCCAGCAGCCTGCCTCGAATCTCATCCGGTGCGATGGTTTGGAGCATGGCGTGGCTCAGGGTCATGAACCCGCCCTGGGCGAACCCCATCGCGGCCGCCGATACGACAGCGATCGGCAGGTTGGGTGACATGGCTAGAACCACTGCGCTGGCGCCGCTCGCTACCCCAAGCCATAGCAGCCACTTGCCTCTTACAGCCTCAGTTCGGACGCCCGCCAACATCAACGCCGCGACCAAGGCTACCACGCCGAAGCCCACCATCAGGTAGCTGAACCCGTTCAGGCCAGCGGCGTTTCCCTCCATATCAAGTTTGTCCTGAGCGAAAACGGGGAGGAGGGATTCGAAGGACATGGTCATGCCGCAATGGGCGACCACCAACAGCACTAGGGAAAGAATCAAAGGATGCCGGTACATGTAGCTCAACCCAGCCACCATGTTGCTGACGAATATCTCACGGGACTTCCCAGCCTGCATCGCGCCCCTGGAGGCGGTCTTGACGGTCAGAACTATGGTAAGGCCAAGGATGTAGAGGCCGGCGCATAGGAAGAAGACCCAGTCTTGGCGGCCGGTCGCCCAGAGCACCACCAGAATGAGAAATGGACCGACGAACCGGGATCCGTGGAAAGTCGCTTGATACAGGGAAACAGCATTAAGCAACCGCTCTCTGGGCACCATGTTGGCCATCAAGGCTTGACCGGAGGGCATCTGAGTTGACCGGGCCGACCCGGTGATAGCCGATAGAATCAGCACATGCCACGGCTCGATGAGTCCGGTCACTACCAGGAATGCCAGCACCAGGTTATCGCATACGTTGACCGCATAGGCGCAAGCCAGCACGGTGCGCCGGTCGAAACGGTCGGCCAGATATCCAGCCAAGGGAGACACTACCACCGAGGGAATCATGGCGGCGAAGGTGACCGCTCCCGTCCAAGTGGCCGAGCCGGTCATCTGCAACACCAGGGCAGCCCGGGCTACAATCAAGGCCCAAGACGCTGACTGGGAACACAGAGTGGCCAGCCATAATTTGCGATATTCCGGGTATCCCAGGGAGACCAAGTAGCGGGACATGATTCCATGTTCCAGGTTGGTTAGGCTGGACACAAACGTTGCTCCTAGAATCCGTGGGCGGCGCGCCAGATTTCACCGCCCACCAAACCCATCGCTACGCCCGGATCCGAGGAAACTTCACGATCCGAGCGAGATTGCGATGGGCAGAGGCTCCGCTTAGGGAGAATAGGAAGTCCTTCGCAGAATGGTGTTTATACTCCTGCGATTCAGTGGGCCGTCGACCTCCGAGGCGGCACGGGCTTTGTGCCATTCGGGGTCCTCGCTGAAAGCTCCCCATTTCTTTTCCCGGTCACCCAGCCCATCGTAGCCTAGCATGTAGGTCAGCTTATTGCTGGTGCCCACGTCGGCGGTCCAATAACCCACGTTCTCGATGCCATGCTTCTCAAACAGCTTCATGGTGTGGTTGGCGAACCGGTCGTGCAGAGCGGGGAATTTGCCAGTCATCGGACTATATATGCGTAGTTCCTGGATGGCGGTACTCATGTGCGGCTCCGGAGAATAGGGAGTGAGCCTCATGAAGCTGTTCTGTACGGAAGCAACGAATGCGCCGTCCTTCTCTGTCTCCGCCCGTACTTCTTGCCATCGTTGGTCGGCCCCCATGGCAGCCCACTTCTGTTCCCGGTCGGCCATGCTGTCGAAGCTCAGCATGTACGTGAGCTGATTGCTTCTGCCGATCTCGTCGGTCCAGAACCCCACGATGCCGATGCCGTGGTCTTTGAAGAAGCCGGTGGTATGGTTGGCGAACCTGTCATTGAGTGCCGGCAGCTTTCCTGCTCTGGCGTCGTAAACCCGTAGTTCATAAAGCATGTTTTGCCTCGTTGGTTGTTATTTTGGGCGACTTGAGACCGCTGGACTGAATATTAGTCGACGGACTCCAGAAACTCCAGATGGACCCCGTCCGGACCCTCGAAGAAGCAGACCTTTCGGCCGTTGCCGACGGTAGTCTCTTCCAGAATCTTGGCCCCGCTGGCCTTGAGATTCTCCACCAGGGTGGGCATATCGTCGGTATCGATGGCTATATGCTCGATGCCGTACTTCTGCTCGTGCTTCTGGCTGTCGATGAACTTGGTGACGTTCAGCGTGAGGCCGTGCAGATCCAGGCGCAGACCGTTCGCGCCTGCCTCGCCGATAATCTTGGCCCCCAATGTGTCCACGTAGAACTGGGCCGTCTTCTGCGGGTCCGGGGTCTTTAGATGGACGTGGTTGAGCTTGAATGCCATGGTGATCCTCCTTCAGCATGGTGTCTTAACCAATCTCTGGATACGTATGTATCCTGAACGTGAAGCTGGGGGAATGACGGCCATTATATTGACTGCACAGAGGCGTGGCAAGCATTAGTTATCTGGTCGCGTTTCGACCTGAGACGGATTCTGTCGGCGGCACCCCTCTCCCATTGGGAGAGGAGCCGGGGGTGAGAGCATCCTCCGCTATGAAAGCGATCCGTATTATAATGCCCGGTGGCTCAACCATGAGCAGTTCGCAAGTATAGGAGGAAATCATGCCTATAGAACAAAACGCGCCCGAGTTGGAGCGCATCGTGTCATCCGGAGAAAGTATCGAAAAATTGGGAGAGGGTTACGGCGGTGACCAGGGGCCCGCTGAGGGGCCATTGTGGTGGAAGGAGGGAGGATACCTCCTGTTCAGCGACATCCACAACAACCGTCGCATGAAGTGGACCCAAGGCCAGGGCGTCACTCTGTTCCAGGAGCCCACCAACCGGGCCAACGGCCTGACCCGGGACCTGCTAGGGCGCCTTCTATCTGCCGAGCACGACAGCCGCCGGGTGGCCCGCCAAGAGTTGGACGGCAGCATCACCGTTGTGGCTAACAGTTTCAAGGGTCAGCGCTTGAACCGGCCCAACGATGTTGTGGTCAAGTCCGACGGCGCGATCTATTTCACCGACCCCTGGACCAGCCCCCTGCCTCGGGAGCAGTGGGACCTGACCTTCTCAGGCGTTTACCGCGTTTCGCCCGATCTGGGAACGCTGACCCTGCTGGTGGGCGACTTCATCGTGCCCAACGGCCTGGCCTTCTCTCCCGACGAGAGCGTTCTTTACGTCAACGACACCCGTAGGGGGCATATCCGCGCCTTCGACATGCAGCCCAACGGCACGTTGGCCATCCAGTCCGACCGGATCTTCGCCGACTTGAGGGGCGACCGGCCCGGCGTACCCGACGGCATGAAGGTGGATGTGGAAGGAAACGTCTACTGCGGCGGCTCCGGTGGTGTCTGGATTCTGGACCCCAACGGCAAGCACCTGGGCACCGTCGCCCACGGCGAGACCGCGACGACCAACGTTGCCTTCGGCGGCGACGATATGAAGACCCTCTTCTTCACCTCCCGCAATACCCTGGGCAGTGTTCAGTGCAAGATTGCGGGGATCCCTGTTCCGGTGTCGGGAGCCTAAAACAGATTCTCCGCCTGTATCCGTTTGCTGGCCGAAAAGTTAAAGAGGCCTGGATGTTAGTCCGGGCCTCTTTTGCATTGCCTTCTCATCCCGGCGCCGATTCTGATTCAGGCCAGGGAGTCGCGCAGCACTTCTACCAAGTGACGGGCTGGACGCCCGGTGCCGTGCTCTATCTGCTGACGGCAGGAGACGCCCATAACGGCGACTTCCCACTCCGGCCCCTTGGCGTTCACCGCCGGGAACAGCGCGTATTCGCCAATGTCCATGGAGACTTGGTAATGCTCTTTCTCGAAGCCGAACGACCCGGCCATGCCGCAGCAACCGGCGTTGACCAACTCAACCTCGTTGCCCGGCGGTAGGCGCAATGCGGCCAGAGAGGAGTCGGTGCCCGCCAGCGATTTCTGGTGGCAGTGGCCGTGGAACAGAATCTTCTTATCAGCGGCCTTGAACTCCAGTTTCAGTTCCCCTTTTTCGGCCAGCATCGTCAGAAACTCGTCTATCATGTAGCTGTTCTCGGCTACCTTTGCGGATTTCTCGTTCTTGACCAACTCGGGATATTCGTCCCGAAAGGTCAGCAAGCAGCTGGGCTCACACCCGATGATTGGGATGCCTTGTTCGGCGTAGGGATAGAGCAGATCCACGGTGTCGCGAGCGTGGGCCGTGGCCTCGTCCAACATTCCTTTGGAAATCATCGGCCGGCCGCAGCAGCCTCCGTTAGCCAAAACCACTTGGAGTCCGGCGGCTTCCAGCAGTTCCACTGCAGCCTTACCAACCTGGGGGTAGTTGTAGTTCATGAAGGTGTCGTTGAACAGGACAACGGTATCTTTCGTAGCCACGTTATCAGTCTCCCACTTTCGTAAAGGGGGATTAATGGGGATTTCCCGTCCCGCGAACCACTTAGGCAACGTCTCCCTCGCGAAGTCCGGGAAAGACCGGCGAGAATGCACCCCCAGAA
>NZVX01000013.1 GCA_002698265.1 Chloroflexota bacterium
AACGATATAGGGTTCCTGTTGATGCCACCAAGCCCCCACGCTATGTCCGACCAAGGAGACCCGGTCTTGGTAGCCTGTCTCTTTTAACTTGTTCGAGGCGAAACGGTGGATGTAGCTGGCTATGACACCGACCTGGCATTGATCGACTGTAGCCCGGTATATATCCAGCATCAGCCGGTAGGTGTCCTTCTGTTCTTGGCTGGGATCGGCGACCACGACAGTTCGGGATTGATGCCCGGGGTAGCCTTGGTAGTAGGACACGTAGTCGTTGCGGATGATGTCACCGCGTTGGAACTTCATGTCGCTCTCGCTGCCGTAAGCCACGCTGTTCCGGTTGCTATTCAGGATGCCGTGGGCCCACTGGGCGCCCCTCTGTACGCAACTGGCGACGATGCGGCTATGAACCTCCCGCTCGGTGTCGCCTTCCCGCACGGCGGGAAACACTTCCAGGTAAGCCTCATCGAGAAGCAACGTCCCCTCCCGAAGTAGCTCGACTTCGCCCGATGTCTTGATCCATCGGACTTGGTCCATCATCCCGGTGCAATCTAAGAGCTCGCCGCCAGGCAATAACCCGGCCATCTCTTCCCACCGGGCAGCGCTGACGTAGGTCTTTTCGAAGCCTACAGCTCCCCGGTCCATGCCAAGATCTTTGAGGATTTCGGCCGCCTTTTGGTAGGGAGATTCGGCGTAGTCGTCGTAGACCACAATCTTCTCCAGCCAAGAGTCCCGCAGGGCCAGAGGCGCAGCGTAGTGGTTCAAAACCATGACCGGTTCACCGCGGCGAGGCCACACCAAAAGCACCTCCCGGGGAGAATCGGGAAAGTCCAGGTGCCGGCCCAAAGTACCCGGATAGGAGAAACCGGCCAGGTAGGTGAAGTTCTTTCCAGAGCGCAAGATCAGGGCGGAACAACCTGCTAGATCCATGAATCTGTTCAGTCGGTCGACGTTGGCGATGATTGTTCTGGTCTGATCTGACATGCTTTCCCTCCTGGCCGGATACGCAACAACCTAACATCGTTGACGTGTGTTGACAATGGTTTTTCCCCTGCCCATAGTAAGGCCGAACCCGGATCTCATCGAGGTAAGATTATGCCGCATGAGGAATTCCACGACCCCCTTGCCCCGCCGGACCCGCTGCGGGACTGGTACGTCAACACCATCTGGGGCAAACAGGTCGACGACGACGACGTCCTATTCGAGGTTATGAGCTTGCAGGTGTTCCAGGCCGGACTTACCTGGCGCATGATTTTGAACAAGCGGGACGGGTTCCGTGCGGCCTTCGATGATTGGAGCATTAGGTCCGTGGCTGGTTTCGGGTCGGCCCAAGTAGAGGCTCTCCGAGAAGACCCTGGAATAATCCGTAACCGGCTGAAGATCCAGGCCACTGTCGACAACGCTCGCACCGTTCGATCCCTCCAAAACGAGCACGGAAGCTTCTGCAACTGGTTCTACAACGTTCTGGAAGGGACCGAATATCCGGCGCTACAGAAGGCGTTACGGAGTAAGTTCAAGTTCATGGGGCCGGAGATTTCCCGCATGTGGCTGATGGCGTCGGGACGTATAACCAGGGAAGAGGGCGACAAATATCGGCCATAAGAATACCGTGTCATCTTTGACATTGGAACAAATCAACGGGGTGTTTCGTCTTAAGGATTAAGCAAGCAAAGAATGCACTGAGAGGAGAACCCGATGAAGAAGAACGTTGGGGGGTATTCGGCATGGTTGCGATGCTCTTGTTGCTGGCGTCGGTCGCTTGCGCCGTGAGTACTCCGGACCCGGCATCAACCAACCGCCTCTTACCATCAAAATCACTCCCGATGCGGTGAAGGACGTAACCCGGGCACCCGTCGCGGATGATTCAACACCAACAACGATAGAACCCACAGAACCGGTGAACTCCGATGTTTCTCCCACCGGCCCGCCGGCCCAGTCAACTTCCGGCCCGAGCATGGTGGAAACGATAGCTCCGATAGAGAGCGTTAAGGTCGCCGTCTCCGACGCCAGTCCGCCGGTTTATACCCTGCGAATCACGTCGGGTATCCCTGGCGGCTGCGTCAAGTTCGGCGCGTACGAGACTGTCCAAGAGGGCAGGTCCATCTACGTCACCGTAACCAACTTGGAGCCCGGCGAGCCCGTCCCCTGCACGACAATCTATGCCCAACATCAAGGTGAGGTCATCCTAGATGGAGGACTCACTCCGGGCGAGGCCTACAGCGTCGTCGTCAACGGAAAGCTGACCAACTCCTTTACCGCTGGCGACCCCAGGGGCCGTAAGATGGCGGTTGCAGAGTCACCGATCGAGATAGTGGAAGGGGCGGTCTCAGACTCCAACCCGCCGGAATATACTCTGCGGGTGGTCTCTAGGCTGCCATTGGGAAGTAGCTGCTCCGGGTTCAACGGTTACGACCTTTCCCGCCGGGGCGCCGGAATCGTTGACTTGACGGTAACCCACTTGGAAGTGACAGAGATTGTCCCGTGCACTAAAAACCTACCGGTGGTGATGAACGAGATACCTCTGGGGGTGGAATTTATTTCCGGAGAATCGTACAAAGCAATCGTTAACGGAGAAGTAACCAACTCCTTCGTAGGCCGCGAACCCGCAGGTCGCCCGGTGGTCGTGAAGGAGTCGCCGGTTGAGAGCGTTGAATTGATTATCCTAGAGTCGTTCCCTCCCCAGTACCGAATCAAAGTGGTCTCCACAATGAGTGGTAGCAGTTGCTCGCAGTTCAACGGTTATGACATTTCCCGTCCCTTCGTCAACAACATTCAGGTGAAGGTGACCTACCTTGCTCCTGCGAGAGTAGTGGAATGCACCGCTGACGTAGCCTACGTGGAGACGGACATACCTCTGGGCAGCGACTTCAACTCCAAAGAGGAATACACCGTCGCCGTCAACAACGTAAGCGGGACTTTTATAGCACAATAGGCCCTGGGGTAGCACTGATGGGCTATAGAGTAATCAGCCGGTCTGGGTTACTGTAGAAGAGCGGTTTTAGGAGGAAATGAATGGAATACCGGAGTTGAGCGGCAACATATCAGTCACAGTATGGTTCGATTATTCCTGCCCCCATTGCCACCGGGGATTGGCGTGGTTGGACACGCTGTCCGGTGAACTGCCCCTCACCATAGACCGACGGCCCTATCTGCTCCGCCCTGACGCTCCATTAAACACCGTCTTGGCACAGGAGCGGGCGACTGAAACGGCATCACCATCCCAGGCTGAATCAGGCCGCCGTCCGCCATTGGCCCCTCTTGGCGCTCAACCGGCGGCGGAGCCCTTCTCCAGCCGCTCTCTTAGCACTGTACTGGTCCACGAGGCTACGGCGTTCGCTAAAGATCACGGCAAGGATCGGGAATTCTACCTGGAGGTCTCCGGAGAATACTGGCGAGGGGGCGCCGATCTGGGAAGCATCTTTACCCTCCGACGGTCGGCCATCAAAATTGGTCTGGATTGGTCGGTCATGTGGCCGGCTCTGGAATCCGGTCACTACCGTGCCAGAGTAATGGAGGAGCATCGGGTGGCTGTGGAGCGGGGTGTGAAGGGAGTACCGTCCTATCTCATCGCTGGGAAGATGTATACGGGCGGCGTGGGTCTTGATGCTTTGCGTGCCGCGCTGGAAGAGGCGGGGTCGGACCGGTAGCGCTCAGGCAGCCGCCGGGGTGGCTCTTAACTGGGGCGGCTTGGCCAGCAAGATGAGTCCTATGGTCCCGACCCCCAGCATTCCAAGGGTTATAAACGCTAAGTGATAACTCCCCGAGACGTCGAACACCAGCCCTGAGAATATCGCACCTACGGCCTGTCCCAAACCTACGAAAGGCTCGGTTACTCCCCTTATCACCCCGATGGATTGGCGCCCGAAATAGTCGGCGTAAGCTACGGCGGGCACGACTAGAATCCCTCCCACTGACGCACCCCATAGCGACGCTATCAGAAGCGCTTGCCATATGGTGGTGACGGACGGGAATAGAAACAACGATACTACCATCATCAATGCGACAGCGGCGTAACAATACCGGATGGGAACCCTCTCCACCAGCCAGCCCCACACAAGACTGCCGATTCCGGTGAACGCTGCATTGAAGCTGATGGCCAGAGCCGAAATAGCAACCCCGAGGCCTTGGTCGATGAAGTAGGCTCCTTGGTGGGTGTTCGTGCCTGCTTGCATCAAGAAAAGCATTCCCGTGGCCAGCGCAAGAAGCCAAAGAGTAGGGGTCCGGCGTGCGTCTCCCAATGTCCAGTTGGGTTCTTCGGCCGGTGCGGTTTCCACCTGCGACTTTTCCTCTTTCCGTTCTTGTGGTATATCGGGCGTCAGTCCCAGTGACTCAGGGGACTGCCGGATAAATAACGCAACCGGTCCCAAGGCCGCGGCCCATACGATTACTCCTAGAACCATCCAAGCAGCCTGCCAACCCCAGTAAGTAATTACCAATCCGGCCACCAACGGAAATATGATCATGCCCAAAGAATGGGATAGGAACAGGACGCCGGTAGCCCGACCGCGCCGTCTCACGAACCACCGGGATATCGCTACAGAGGGTCCTATCTGGAATGAACTGGAGAATAAAACCCGGCTCATTCCGAAGGCCAGGTAGAACGCAATGGGAAAGGTGGCCCAGGCTAAAGAGAAGGTAGATATGCCCAGAGCTAAAACGCTGACCGTGAGAATCACCCGAACGCCGTATCGATCAGAGGCCCAGCCGACTATTGGAGAAGTGACTGCAGCCACCAATCCGCCAAGGCTGGCGGCGCCTGCGATCAAGGTGCGGCTCCACCCCAAGTCGTCAGAAATTGGGAATATGAAAACTGCCAGGGTGAGGCTGGCAGCGGCGTTCCGCACGAACATGGCGTCGCCAGCCGCAAAGAGGATAACCCAGCCGTAGTAGAAGGGCAATTTGTGGGCGAGCCGGTTAATCAAGCTATATCTATCCCATGAATAACTCCGTCGGCATTCGGAACGACTGGAAACCGAAGACCTGCGGAGAGAACGTTTAAGATTTCGATGCCAGTATGTGCTTCGCCATAGTCAGGCGCATGCGGAAAGCTGGTGAAAATCACTCCAACCTAGGCATATTGTAACGGTCTTCGGGATTTACCCATCCCTTGAAATTGGGGGTTCGCTTTTCGGCGAAGGCCATTCTCGATTCCATCTGATCGGATGTATCGCCGTGTTCGTGAAGGGCCGCCGCCAACCGGGTCAGGTTTGGAGCAACGTTGGGACGCATCTGCCGCATCATGTGGAAGGTGTTGACCCGGGATGCCGGAGGCAGCGTCAGTAGGTGCTCAGCCATCCCGAAGGCGGTGGGCAAAAGCTCTTCAGGTTCGACCAGACGGTTGATGAACCCAACTTCATAGAGACGCTGGGCGGTAAACCGGAACCCCAAGGCCATCTCCGTGGCGATGGGGTGGGGCAGGCCAGCGAAATAGCCGTGATCGTAGCCTCCAAGGAGGAAACGTTTAGCCTCGGATACTTCGAACATCGCACTGGGAACCGACACTCGCAGGTCGCTGCGCTCCACGAGGATGAACCCGCCGCCCATGGCAAAGCCGTTGACGGCGGCGATGACCGGTTTGGCCGACTCCCATTCGCTGTACGGGTTGCTGAGGGGATGATTCTCACTGCCGGCAGCGCCCCGCTCCAGAACCTCTTTCATGTCGTCCCCGGCGCAAAAAGCCCGGCCCGTTCCAGTGAGCACGGAGACCTCCAAGTCAGGATTGTTGTTGAACTCGGTAAACGCAGCGAACATCTCGGTTCGCAACTCCAAGCCCAAAGCGTTCAGCCGGTCCGGACGATTCAGTTGAACCAGCATGATTCGGCCCTGAATATCGATATTCACCACTGACACGGGTGATTCTCCTCATGGTTAAAGACGGTAGGACCCAGATGCGGCCATGGCCAGGTAACTTCAATGACCATCTACCCAGGGGGCCACAACAACCTTGGATTATGGGGGGCTATCGGGCCGTTCACTCCAACTTAGGCAGGTTGTACCGGTCTTCTGGGTTCAACCAACCCTTAAAGTTGGGGGTTCGCTTCTCGGCGAAGGCGCTGCGTGATTCCATCAGATCCGATTTATCGCCGTGTTCGTGAAGAGCCGCCGCAAGTTGGCTCAGGTCTGGAGCTATTTTGGGGCGCATCTGCCGCATCATGTGTACCGTGTTGACGCGGGATGCCGGGGGCAGTGTTAGTAGGTGCTCAGCCATCCCGAAGGCGGTGGGCAAAAGCTCTTCAGGTTCGACCAGACGGTTGATGAACCCAACTTCATAGAGGCGCTGGGCGGTAAACCGGAACCCTAAAGCCATCTCCGTGGCGATGGGATGGGGCAGGCCGGCGAAATAGCCGTGGTTATAACCGCCGAGCAGCCATCGCTTGGCTTCGGAAACCTCGAACACTGCGCTGGGAACGGCGACACGTAAGTCGGTCCGTTCCACCAGTATGAACCCGCCGCCCATGGCGTAACCGTTGATGGCGGCGATGACCGGCTTGTCTATCTCTCCATCGTTGAACGGGTTCTTGACGGGTCGGGAACCGCTTCCCGGAGCGCCGCGTTCCAGGGCTTCCTTCATATCCTCCCCGGCGCAGAACGCACGCCCGGTGCCGGTAAAAACGGCGACTTCCAAGCCGGGGTTGTCTTTGAACTCGGTGAATGCCGCCGCCATCTCGGTTCTAAGATCCACTCCCAAGGCATTCAAACGCTCGGGGCGGTTCAATTGGATGAGCATGACTTGACCTTGAATATCGGTTTCCACCACCGCCATGGTTAATCCTCCTTAGTTATTCCAGTTATTCGGTAAAGTTTTAGGCTGACGGGTCCAGGTCCGACGCTATCCAGTCGGCCACCCGTTCACCAATCATGATTGTCGTGCAGTTGGTGTTGGCTCTGATGACGTCGGGCATCACCGAGGCGTCGGCCACCCGCAGGCCTTCGATTCCTTGGACCTTGCAGTACTGGTCCACCACGGCCATGGGGTCGCTGATGGGACCCATCTTGCAGGTGCCGGATAGGTGCTGGCCGATCCACACGTTCTCCATCATCCAAGCGTCGAGAGCCTCATCCGAGGCCAGGTCGGCTTCGACGGGAGATATGAGGCCGTTGACGATGTCCCGGAAGGATTCATGCTCCATCAGTTCTATGCAGATACGGATTCCTTCCCTCATCCGCTTCCGGTCCCAGGGTTCTTCCAGGTACCGGCAGTCGATGAAGGGTTGAACTCCGGGGTCGGCGGAAGTTAGGCGAATCTCCCCGGAGCTTACCGCCAGTTCCAGCATACAGGTGAACCTGATGCCCTCTTCGGCAAAGGGGTCGCCGCCCAAGGGAGTCGAGAAGGACGATGGGAATATCTGCATGTCGTCCCGGTGCTGGGATCCGGCAGCGGTGTAGCGCAGTAACGCCTGCATCCTGGGAGCGTTGGGGTCTAGCGGGAAATCGTCTTTGACTGCGACTCGAACGGCGACCAGTGGATGGTCCCTGAGGTTCTGCCCCACTCCCGGGAGGTTCTTGACGACGGGAATGCCCAGGCTTTGCAACTGGGATTCCGGACCTATCCCGGATAGCATCAGCAACTGGGGTGAGGCGATGGCCCCGGCGCTGAGAACGATTACGCCGCTCTCTACTATGAACCGGTCTCCGCCGCTGTCCACCTCTACTCCGGTGGCTCGTTGACCATCGAAAAGGATGCGACGCACTTGCACGTTGGCCCTGATGGTCAGATTGAGGCGGTGCCGGTTGGGGTTTATGTAGGTTAAGGCGGTGCTCATTCGGACACCGTCTGGGTTGTTCATCGGGAACGGTCCGATGCCTGTGGAGTCCGGGCTGTTATGGTCATAGGTCTTCGGGTAGCCTGAGTCCAGGCAAGACAGATTGAATGCGACTTGCAAAGGCGACCACGTTTCCGGCTTGTGCCGGCGCACGGGGATCGGCCCGTCGAATCCGTGGAAATCATCCTTGATGTCCGTGTCCGTTTCTAGTTTTCTGAAATAGGGGAGAACCTTTAGGTAGTCCCACTCGTCATTGCCCCAGGATGCCCATCGGTCGTAGTCTTCCGGTACTCCTCGCAAAAAGACCTGCCCGTTGATGGCGCTGGTCCCGCCAACTACCTTGCCCCGGGGAACTGCCACCGGTTCCGACTGAACCTGGGTGCCCCGACCTTCAAAGGACCAATTGTGGGGGGCTCCGTTCTCCGACGCAGTGGGAGCGTAGCCGTACTTTAGGTCGTCCGGCGTAGACTCCAGATCCGGATAGTCGGGACCGGCTTCCAAGAGTAAGACCGAGCAGTCGGGCGATTCGGACAACCGGGTCGCCAGGGTGCCGCCTGCGGACCCGGCACCGATAACAATCACGTCGTATTTCATAGACCCCCCGTCAGGTAATCAAGAAATTATATCGTTTCGAATCGTTCACGAACGAGATGGAAGTGAATCCCGGACGCTGGGTCATTTCATAAATGATTCATACCGGGAACCTACAATCTTTCGCGAAAGCCAATGCATGATACCAGAGTCCGGTGAATAGTAAGGCGGCTGTTTGGCATAGGTGGTAACCCGTCCATCGGATGCTAGCTTACGGGAGCGGCGTTCATCAACCAAGGGAGGTATACACATGGTGGCGAAGGTATTGAAGGCACTTACTGGTCCCTTTGCCACATCCAGGCCGTCCAACCTGCAAGGAGGAGTCTTGGATTTTTTGGGTGGGGCGGTTGGATGGGTAGAGTTTCGATATCAGACGGGCCTAGAGGTTCGGGATAAAGTGTTAACCCCGGCTGGGGCACTGGGCCGAAAATACTGTATATCCGAGCAGCGGATGTATCATCGACAACTCTACTACACGCTGGTTGATGCGGCCACCGGGCCTTCCTTCTCGATGAAGAATTGTTCCCGATCCGGACTTCCATAGAACTCTCCCTAGGGCCGGAAGTCCATGGCGACTACGTAGTGGTCCTCGGTCTCGGTAGACTCCACTACATCGAACGCCATAGGAACGCTGAGGTATCTTGACCCATAAGCGCCCGGTTCTTCCCGGGCGGTGCGCATGGCCAACACTTGGGCTTGGCCTAAAGAGATGTATCCAATCGCCTCCCCTTCGAGAATAAAATCGAACTTCTCCTCGTCCTTCTTACCCTCGTCTTCGAGCATGGCCGCGTAGTTAGGCCACGCGGTAGGGGTCCAACGCCTCGTGATTGATGGTGATGCCCAGGCCGGGGCGGTCGGGAGGGCTGACGTAGCCGTCAACGATGGCTAGGGGTTCCTCGAACATCTTGTCCCACATGGGGTCGGTGGAGCCCCGGTAAAACTCTAGGATAAGCCCGTTGGGGATGGCCGATGCCAGGTGGATGTTGACCTCTTGCTTGCCGTGGGGGGCGATGGGCAGGTCGTGGGACTGGGCTAGAGCTGCGACTTTCATGAACTCGGTAACGCCGCCCATCACCAGGGGATCCGGTTGGATGATGGCGGCGCAGCGGTTCTCGATCAGGTCGCGGAACCCGTAGCGAGTGTACTCGTTCTCCCCGGTGGCGATGGGCACGGAGGTTGCCTGGGTAATGAGTTGATGGCCCTTGTAGTCGTCGGGGTTGATTGGCTCCTCGAACCAGAAGAGATCGTATTTCTCGACCTTCCGGGCCAATTCGATGGCTTCATATACCCGATAGGCGCAGTTGGCGTCCATCATGACTTTCACGTC
>NZVX01000014.1 GCA_002698265.1 Chloroflexota bacterium
AGTTTGTGAGTGTGTTCAATGGGACTCGACTTAGGTCAGATCAATCTCTTTTAACAGAAAATGACTGTACAAACCTAACTAAATGCTTTTGGTAAATGGCTGGAATCAACGATAGCTGGTGCGATGAGCACTCTGGTATTTGATTCCGGCTGGTCTCTCTGGGGTTACGTGCCAGAGGCTAGATGGAGACCAGTTTACACGGGAAGCAGTGGGTTATCCAGCTTTGTCCAGCATGTCGCGGATGGTGAACATGCGCTGAAAAAAGGTGAAACACGAGACGATGGCGATGGCCAGCAGGAACCATTCGATCTGGCCGACGATCAGGCCCACACCCAACAGGACCACGCGCTCCGGACGGGTCATCACCCCCGCTCTGGTGAATACTCCCAGCCCCTCGCCGCGGGCACGGAGGTAGCTGACCCCCTGAGAGAAGATCAGGGCCGAGAGCAGCACGGTGATGAAAAATATCTTGCGGTCATCGCTGATGTCATCTCGCAGGGCGTAGACCGCCACACCAACGAATAATGCGGATTCGCTCAACCGGTCGAAGACAGAGTCCAGCAGCGCGCCGAAAGGGCTGACGGTGTCAGTGAGCCTGGCCAGCGCGCCGTCCATCAGGTCCAGGCCTCCGGCGAACAGAAAGACTATTCCACCAGCAACGAGCCAGCCGGCGCCGACCAGGTAGGCGGAGACGACGGTGATTAGGAAACCAAGGATGGTGATGCCGTTGGGCGTGAGCTTGATTGCTCTGAAAAACTTGGCCCCCGGCACCTCTATGTAGCGGAGGACCGCCGCCCTAAATTGTTCGCGTCCCGGTAGAGCCATTAGCGGCCTGTATACATCTGTTGTAATATTCCTCGACCCGCCCGGCGACCACTTCCCACCGGTAATCCTCGGCGGAACGGCTGCCCTGGCCGCCCAATTTACTGCGTAACTCCGGGTCTCGAGCCAATCTCCCCAGTGCGTTGGCCAAACCGCCGGTATCTTTCTTTGTGACCAGTAAGCCCTGCTCGCCGTCGGTCATGATTCCCCGGAACCCTTCGATATCGGAAGCGACCACCGGCTTGCCGGCCGACATGGCTTCCAACAGAACGATGCCGAAGCTTTCTCCTCCGGTGGCCGGTGAGCAGAAGATGTCTGCGGTGGCGTAATAGCGCGGCAGCTCATCGTAGGACACGCGGCCCGCGAATTCCACGTCCCTCAGGCCGTGGGAACTCAATATGCGGTACGACTCTTTGTCCGGGTTTCCGGGGCCGACCACAATCAGCCGGGTATTTGGCATCTCCCATTTAAGCTTGCTGTAGGCTTCAAGCAGATACCGCAATCCTTTGCGCTTCTCCAGGCGGCCCACAAACAAGATATTCAGCTTGCCGTCCTGGTATTGGGGCAGGGGAGCGACATTGGCTGAGAAATGCTTGTAATCGATGCCGTTGGGGATGATCTCGTATTCGCCAGGGAACGTGTTGTTTACATAACGCCTTGCGGCGGGAGAGACGGCGATACTGCCGTGGAGCCGCTTTTGCCAGCGTTTGATTATTGGCTGGAAGGCGCGGTAGAGGTGTTGGCGGGAGTAGGAGGCGTGAAACGTCCCAACGTTTACCGACTTGGAGAATTCTAGCACGCATAGTGGGAGGATCGGCACCATCGGTTCGTGTAAGTGAATGATGTCGAACTGCTCTTTCTTCAGCAACGCCCTGATCTTGGGATAGAGCCACCACGATAGGGTGACCCTGGCAGTGGAGCCCCCGCTGGGTAGGGGGACCGAACGGCCAAAGGGCACCAAAAGGTCGGAATCTTGGAAGTCACGAGAAGGGGAATGGGGCGCCAGCACCTGGACCTCATGTCCGGAGCGGCCAAGTGCGCGTGCCAACTGGGCAACGTGGGCCGTAACCCCGCCGGGCCAGGTGAAATCATAAGGAGACACCATGGCGATCTTCACGGCGCTACCCCCGTCCCATCGCCGCCCAAGGACTTAGTCCGTGGATGCTTCTGATACTTCCGATGCTTTTACTTCCGGTGCTTGTTCGGCGATGAATTCCTCGACCATATCTCGAGCTTGGTCGTCAGTGTGTTGAACCGGTGGTGATTTCATGTAGTAGGCGCTGGGCCCTTCTATCGCGCCGCCCTGCCCACGGTCCAGGGCCAGTTTCGCGCAACGAATGGCGTCAACGACCACTCCAGCGGAGTTCGGGCTGTCCCAAACTTCCAATTTTACTTCCATGTTCAAGGGGACATCGCCGAAGACGCGGCCTTCCATGCGGATGTAGCACCATTTGCGGTCCTTCAACCACGGAACGTGGTCGCTGGGGCCGATGTGAATCTCGTCGTCTCCGAGAACTTCGTCCATTTGAGACGTAACAGACGTGGTCTTGGAAATCTTCTTCGATGTGAGGCGCTCCCTTTCTAACATGTTCAGGAAATCGGTATTTCCGCCGAAGTTCAACTGGTAGGTGTTGTCCAGGGTGACGCCCCGGTCTTCAAAGAGGCGGGTCAAGACTCGGTGTGTGATGGTGGCGCCCAGCTGGGACTTGATATCGTCGCCAATGATGGGGACGCCGCGCTCTTCGAAACGGTTGCGCCAGTACTCTTCGCGGGCCAGGAAAACCGGGATGCAATTAACCATACCGCAGCGGGCGTTGAGTATCTGCTCAACGTACCACTTGGTTGCCTGTTCACTGCCCACTGGGAGGTAATTGATGACTACATCGACTTCCTTCTCTTGGAGGATGCCGGTGATGTCCGCGGTGGAGTGAGGTGATTTTTTTACGATATCTTCCAGATACCGTCCCACGCTGTCGTGAGTCATTCCCCGTTCGACGATTACCCCAGTCTTGGGGACATCAGCGAACTTGATGGTGTTGTTGGGGGCCGTGAATATCGCTTCGGACAGGTCTTTACCGACCTTATTCTTATCGATATCGAAGGCGGCCACTATATCGATGTCATCTATTCGATATCCGCCGATGGTGTTGTGCATGACACCCGTTACTTCGACATCGTCAGGGAGTTCAACGTATTTGTGGACCCCTTGGACGAGCGATGAGGCGCAGTTTCCTACGCCGATGATTGCGACCTTGATTTTCCCCACGGATTTGGCTCCTTTTACCCTTAACCAGCGCTGGTCCACCTGTTGGTCTGACCCAGTGAACCAAGCTGCTGCATTTTAGCAATACGCCCTAGTCGTCACAATAGCCATCATTGCGGATTGCGATGCTTATCAACACGATTCGGGCGGTATTAGACAACCCTAATCAACCAAGTCCTCGGCTGATTAGAAGAACCTGATTATTGCCGTACGGTCATCATACCGGAACCGTACTCCGATTGTCTCTGGTACCCGGCCCTCTTGAAGCCGCTCCTTGATGGTGTCCTCGATGGTAGAGGCGGCTGCTTCAGGCGTGCCGGCGTTTCGGATCACCTCAGTGAGTTCTTCGATGGTCATGTTGTCGGTGATGCCGTCGGTCGCCAACAAGAGCCTATCTCCAGGTGAGGGAGTTATCTCGACCTGGGCGGGTTGGACAAATTGTTCAGACGCGCCGATGGCTTTGGCCACACCCACGTGCAGGAATCCTCCCGCATGTCCTGAGAGTTTCTGGTGGCCGTCTTTGTTGATCAAAAAAACCGGGCTGTCGCCGGCGGAGATGATCTGGACATTGTCACCCCGGCCTAGCACGGCGGAGACCGTAGTCAGAAGGAACCGGCCCGACCCCACGCTGTAAAAATCCTCGTTCATTTCAGATAAGAGTTGGACGATTCCCTTAGCGTTGTTCAGGTCGCCCGCGTCCAGCGCATCTCTGAGTTCGGTGCTAGCCTGTTCTCCACCGTGGCCAGTGACGCCGTCCATCACCACGTCCAGGAATTCCCCGTTCCCCAGGTCTTTACTTAGGAAAGAATCCTCGCCGTGGGCTGAATTGTCTTGCATCGTTGTTACTGTGCTTGCCAACATTGCGGCCAAACCTCGGAAATTTCAATTAGTTGTTCAATTAGTTTTTCAGGTGGATGATATTTGATGCCGTTAGGCCAGGTAACCGGCCATCTCGGAGTCTGGATCGAACAAGAATCCGCGCCAGTAATCTGCTTTCAACCAATCCGCGGCTTCCTGCCAAGTCTGGACCGATTTAGAGGCGTTTGCCTGCCCGGCGTTCCGTTCTGCGATGCGGTCCAGGTAGGCCGTCAGATCGGCCCGGAAGGGAGCATATTTAGTGTACCCCCGTTCCCGAATCTTACTCAGGATCACCGAACCTGTCTCAATCACCGCCGGAGCGCACCCGGCCAAATCCCGGGCCATCTCGTTAAGTTCTTCTTCGATATTTACGATGGGCCTGATCCCTCGGGCGTCGCGGTAGCCTGACGCGTCGCCCGGCGGTTCGAGTGGTGTGGTGTAGAACTTCAATATCTCCAAACAAGCATCGTTCACGTCAAAGGGCGGGCGGCCACGAGGGGCTTCATCGTCCAACCGGGCCAGAGCCCCCGTGTCGATGACCACCATCTTCCCACTAGCCGGCTGGTAGAAGATGTTCTGAGGGCGGAGGTCCAAGATAACGTACCCGGCGGAGAGGTAGACTTCTTCCAGGTCTAACAACTGGTTGTGGACCGGATGTACCGGCACCGCGCTGGGTTGGACCAAGGGAAATAATGTGAACAGATTTTGCCCCGCCCCGATGGGCACCCCCTTGAACTTGGACATCATGTCGCCCAACAGCGGTATGCCGCCAGCCCGCTCCTCCACCAGAACTTGGTAATCCTTGCCTAGCTCATCGCCGAAGAAGGCGTCGTGATTGCCGCGTTCGGTATAGCCCAGTATGGGGGAGATAAGGTTGGTTGAGTGACCGATCTCGTCGTAGGCTTGAAGGACCTTTTCGGTCCGGGCTTCGATGGCCTGGTGTTGGTCCCGGCTGATCGCCTGGGGCACGGGCCGTTTGATGGCCACCTGGTTGCCGGACTCACGGTCGACCGCCGCCCTCACTTCATAGTCGGCGCCGGCGCCAAGCCGTCCGGTTATCTCGTACCGGTCTAGATCGACCTTTTCCAATTATGTTGCTCCAGGTGCTAGATGAAATCGGCGCTGGATAGTGGGCTGGTTAACCAGAGGTGCGTCCGCTGAAAACCAGGTTAATCGAGTCCAAAACCCGCTTCAGAGGCCGATTGGATGGTACGCTTTGGCCTGGGAAAATGCAACAAATGGCCGAGCCTGAATGCCGCGTGGGCGCTATGCTTGGACCGATGCTGTTAAGGGTTTTCCGGCGCCCGGTACAGCAGGGTGACCCACTCTTCCTGAGGCCACTCGCTGATCAATGTGAAGCCCAGTGGCTCCACCGCGCCGGCCACCTCGTCTTTCTGGGTCATCAGTAAACCGGAGGCGATGAACAGTGCGCCCGGCTTCAGAGCCGTCAGGATAAAGGGACACCGGTCGGCGACGCCCCTGGCCGAGATATTGGCCACTGCCAGGTCGAACTCGCCGGTCGGGGCCGTTGGATGGGGAATTGAACCCTGGCCCAGCCTGATCTGCTTGTTGATGCCGAGCCGCCGGAAGTTGCGCCGCGCCGCGGATATGGCCTGTGAGTCGATGTCCAGGGCGGTTACCAACTCCGCGCCCAGCTTCATGGCGGTGATGGTCAATATGCCCGAGCCAGTTCCCAGGTCTAGGACCGTCATCCCCGCCTTGACGTGTTGCTCCATGGCCTCCATGCAAGTGGCGGTGGTGGGGTGATAGCCGGTGCCGAAGGCAATTCCCGGATCAAGTTCGATCACGATGTCTTCCGGACCGGCGGTTGAGTCCAGTTCGAGCCATGTGGGCTTGATAACCAGACGTTTTCCGATTCGCAGGATTCCAAAGTGAGATTTCCAGGAATTCATCCAGTCTTCGTCGTCGGGCAGATCACGGATATTCAGGTCGCCGATGGGTTCGATGGCGCCGACCAACTTCACACCGACTTCGATATGGGCCATCCGTTGTCTTGACCCGGTCGTTAGGTAAGTGCGCAACAAGACGCGGCCCTCGCCCGCCAACTCGGTGCTCAGCCCCTTGCCGTAGCGGCTGAACAGATACGAGATCGGTTCCACGTATTCATGGGGTACGGTGATGTTTAATTCTTGCCAGGCCACCGGCCCTCCTATTCCTTGAGCGTCAAATTAAAAGACCCGCGGGACCAGCGGTCCCCGGGCCTATCGTCACAGGATACGGATCTGGGACTCGCAGGAAGTTATCAACCCAATGCCTCTTTGATCTTGTCGAAGATCCCCTGGTCATCTCCATCGTCGGAACCGCCTTTGGGGGAATTCCAGTTTGAATCGGCGAAAGACTGGGCCAGTTCTTGCAGCAGTTCCTGTTGGCGGTTATCCAGCGAACCGGGGATCCTTACGTCCACCGTCACTCTTAAGTCGCCCCTCCGGTTTCCGTGAAGATGCGGCACACCCTTTCCCTTGATGCGGAACTCGGTGCCGGGTTGAGTACCCTGGGGGAGTTTAAGGTCTTCGTCGTTGCCATCCAGGGTGGGTATGGATTTGTGGGCGCCCAGAGCTGCTTCAGCTATATTCACCGGCAGCACGTAGGTCAGATCCGAGCCTTCGCGGTCGAAATATTGGTGTTCTTGCACATCGATATACACGTAAAGGTTACCGGTGCCGCCGCCATCCCGGCCTGCGTCACCCTCTCCGGTGAGGCGCACTTGCATGCCGCCTTCGACCCCGGCGGGAATATTCACGGCGATCTTGCGGGTCTTGCGTTCCTTGCCTCCGCCCCGGCAGTTGGAGCAGGCGGTCTTTATGATGGTGCCCTTTCCCGAGCAACTGGTGCAGGTTATGACCTGAGTGAACTGGCCGAATACGCTGCGTTGGGCGCGCCGCACCTGCCCGTTGCCCTTACAGGTGCTGCAGGTCTCGAGGGGTGTGCCAGGTTCGTTTCCGGCCCCGGAGCAGACTCCGCAGTCCTCGAGGCGGGTCAGATCGACTTCACGTTCCGCTCCAAACACCGATTCTTCGAAACTCAGTACGACCCGGTGTTGCATGTCGCTGCCCCGTTGCGCCCGACTGCGACGGCCCGACCCACTTCCGAAGAATGAGTCGAAGATGTCTCCAAAACCGCCGAAACCTTCGAACCCGTCGAAGGGCTGGCCGGACCCGCCGTTGCCGCCCACGCCGGCTTTGCCGAATTGGTCGTATTGGGCTCTCTTATTCGAGTCTGAGAGGACCTGATAGGCCTCGTTTATTTCCTTGAATTTCTCTTCAGCGTTGGCGCTCTTGTTGCGGTCGGGATGGAACTCCATGGCCTTCTTGCGGAAAGCCTTGCGGATATCCTCTTCCCCGACGCCCTTGCGCACGCCGAGTATGTCGTAGTAGTCCCCGTTAGCCATTCACAAACACCTTTGTGTTTCGTTCTCCAAACTGGTCCTCTTTGCCGGACCTTTGCTGAACTGCTACAGGCCATTATAAAGCAGGCGCGGTGGCCGCTCAAGAGCGGCGATGCCCCGGCCCGGCGGCGGATGCCGTTGCTTGGTCCTATGACGGGCGGGGTTAGCTGGGTTCCTGTTTGCGTAGGTTTAGCGTCGAATAGTTTAGATGAACAAGGGTTTTCTAGTCGGCTTTCGCCTTGACACCTTCTAGGCATCTGGTTAGGATGATACTCAGGAGTAACAACTCCTTTAAATAGGCACACTAGGCGGAAAGGAATAGGTGATTACCGTGGAGATTATCATCGTCATCCTAGCCGTCCTGGCGGCCGCAGGGATAGGTGTTGCTACCTGGTTGGTTCTCAAATCGCGAAATGACGCCGCGCAGGCACAGATCGCCGGAGAGAGCGCCAAGGGTATTATCACCCAGGCTGAAGAGGAAAGTAAAAAAGTCCTCTTGGCGGCCCAGGAAGAGGCATCAAAACTACGTAACGAAACTGAATCGGACCTAAAAGACCAACGCCAAGAGTTCCACCGCATGGAAAGCAGGCATCTGCAGCGGGAAGAACAATTGGAACGGAAAGTAGAAACCCAGGAAGAAAGGGAACGTGAGCTAGCCTCACTGGAGGCGGAAGCAGATAGGGCCAGGATAGAAGCCGAGGAACTTAAGGCGGAACAGTCCAGGGCTCTGGAGCAGGTGGCAGGCCTCAGCGTAGATGAGGCCCGTGAACAGGTTCTACGGCGCGGTGAAGAAGAAGCGGTGCATGACCTGGCCAAACGGTATTACGAACTGGAGAAGCAGTACAAAGAAAAGGCCAACGTAAACGCTCGTAAGATTATCACGGTAGCCATCAACCGTCTCGCAACCGACGTAGTTTCAGAAGTTACCACTTCGAAAGTTTCCCTGCCCAACGATGAGATGAAAGGTCGTCTTATCGGCCGCGAAGGGCGCAACATTCGTACACTGGAAGCCCTCACAGGGGTGGACGTCATCATCGACGACACTCCCGAGGCTGTGACGGTATCTTGTTTCGACCCGGTCCGGCGGGAAGTAGCCCGTTTGACCCTGGAGAAATTGATCTCGGACGGGCGTATTCAGCCCGCTCGGATCGAAGAGATGGTTAACCGGGCCACAGAAGAGATCGACCAAACGATATTGAAGGCCGGCGAACAGGCCACCTTCGATGCTGGGGTCAGCGGCCTGGACTCCGAGCTGATTCGGTTGCTGGGTCAACTCAAATATCGCTACAGCTACGGGGAAAACGTGCTGCAACATTCCATCGAGGTCTCGTTGCTCTCAGGTATGTTGGCGGCGGAGGCCGGTGCCAATGTTCAGGTCGCCAAGATGGGCGGCTTGCTGCATGACATCGGCAAAGCGGTGACCCACGAGGTCTCCGGCCCCCACGCTGAGATCGGCGCCGAGATCGCCCGGAAGCATGGCATCAACCACAGCTCATACCGGGGGATACTGGAGCATCACAGCGACGACCACGAGACCGTCGAGTCGTTCTTGGTGGCTACGGCCGACGCCATCAGCGCATCTAGGCCCGGCGCACGCAGAGAGTCCCTGGAGCTGTACGTAAAGCGGCTCAAGGAGCTTGAAGAGGTCGCCACCAGCTTCAACGGTGTTGAACGGGTCTTCGCCATCCAGGCGGGACGCGAGGTTCGGGTAATGGTTAAGCCAGACGACCTGAATGACATCGAAGCCGCTGAATTGGCCCGGAACATCGCCAAAAAGGTGGAGGAAGACCTGGTATTTCCCGGTCAGATCAAGGTGACCGTGATTCGGGAGACCCGGAACGTCGAATACGCCAAGTAGCCGCTCGAAAGAGTGACAACCAGGCAAACATGAAGGGGACCCAGAAGCGGGATTGACCGTCTGCTGGGTCCCCTTTGTAATCCCGGCATCATTTAAATAAGCGCGGGTAGATCAAAGAGCATCGGTTCTTGCGTATACTGATGATAGGAGACGTGATTGGCATGCCCGGCCGGGGCGCGGTGCGGGCCCTGCTACCCGATCTGAAGCACGAAAAGTCCATCGACTTTGTGATCTGCAATGGTGAGAACACGGCCGGCGGCTACGGCATTACCGCCAGTACCGCGGCGGAACTCCTGGATAGCGGCGTGGACGTGCTTACCTCCGGCAACCACATCTGGGACAAAAAGAGATCATCCCCCTCATAGATGCGGGGCTCCCACTGGTCCGGCCCGCCAACTACCCGGGCGCACCCGGCAAGGGCCACATACATAAAGGTGGGGTGACCGTGGTGAACCTGATGGGTCGGGCTTTTATGGCATCG
>NZVX01000015.1 GCA_002698265.1 Chloroflexota bacterium
AATACCGATTCCCACCATCACACTCACCTAGACAAACGGCGCTTTGGAGTTGCGGTGGCCCGCCGGGCTTGGTGCCGGCCGGAAGATATCCTAAACACCATGTCCAAGGATGATTTCTTGAAGTTCATCCGAACCCCCAAACCCCAGCGTATCAGCGTCTTCGATGAGCGGCGAAACGGAACGGCTCCGGCATGAGCCAGGCACCAGATATTCAGGAGACGGGCGATTGGGCCCAGATCATCGAGTCGTCCGGCGAAACTGCCATCGCCCAAACTGTCCCGGAAGCGCTGATACACTTCCGGACCGCGCTTGCCGCAGGAGCGCCCTGGCAGCGCGCCCTGCTAGAAGCCATGGCACGCTGGACCATGCCCGAAGAGGTCTTGGACGGCCGCAAGTACCGCTACCTCCTCATGGGCGAAGCTTTTGACTGGTTGTTGCTGGCGGAGCGGCTCTGCGATGACGTAGACGGAGCCATCCCGATCGAGGAGAAGGAACGGCTTCTATTCAACGGGGGAATCTCGGAAACGGTCGACGAAGACCAGTTCAAGGATTACCTGGGACCCAGCAAGTACCGGGCCTATATGAACTACCGGTACGGCGTGGTCCTGGAAGAGGCGTTGCAGTTGGCAGCCGAAGAAGAGGTTCGGAAGCAGCATGTCTCCCGCAGTTACCCTGAAACCGATGAACTGACCGAAGAGTCTTATATCCGCCTCTACCAGAAACCCCGGTCCGAATTGCTGAAGACTTTCCAGAAAGAGACCAGGAAGGACCGCCGCCGGAACCTCTCCCTCTCCGACCTTAAAGAGTTCACCTACTGGCTCCACAAACGGCGCATCAACCTTTGGGTCCCGGCCCGGGTCGCTAGCGACACCAGGAAAGCCATCAAACGGCTGGAACTATTGGAACGTAGCAAGAAAGGGCGCCAAAGCCCGGAATCCCGCTAAAAACACGACCGGAATCCTGCTCCAACCACCTCCACGCCTTATTTGCACCGAGAACTCCAGCAAATCGCCTTAGAACGCGTTTCAGTAGGGTTTAGGCGTGGGGACGGATCGGCGCCTGGTTTGTCAGGGCGATGGCCCGGGCCGTTTCAATGGACGCTCCACGACGGCGAATGATATATTTGCTGATAGCCGGTCAGAGCGATTTCCTCCCCGGTCACTATGTAACGACGGAGAACGATTCCGGCAATGACTTTCGCCGAGATGCCCAGCGCCTACAACGCCGCTGACGTTGAACAACGCATCTATCAGGACTGGCAGTCCAAAGGCTACTTCAACGCCAAGATCGAAAAGGGCAAAGAGCCCTATGTGATTATCATGCCTCCGCCCAACGTCACAGGGGAGCTGCACCTGGGCCACGCCCTGGAAAAAGCCATCGAAGACGCCCTGGTCCGTTGGCGCCGGATGAGCGGTGTTCCAACCCTCTGGCTGCCCGGCACCGACCACGCCGGCATCGCCACCCAATGGGCCGTGGAGCGGCAACTCGCCACTGAAGGCATCAGCCGACATGATCTGGGCCGGGAGAAGTTCCTGGAAAGGGTCTGGGACCACGTCGGCAAGACCGGCGGCATCATCCACGAGCAGTCCCGGCGCTTGGGAATCTCCGCCGACTGGGACCGGCTCCGATTCACCCTGGACCCTGGCCCGTCCAACGCGGTCCGCACCACCTTCGTCAACCTGTACAACAAGGGACGCATCTACCGTCACGAGCGGATCATCAACTGGTGCACACGCTGCGCCACGGCCCTCAGCGACCTGGAAGTTGACTATCAAGACGTTGACGGCAAGCTCTACCACATTCGCTATCCATTGGAAGATGACCCCAAGTCTTTCATCACCGTTGCTACCACCCGGCCCGAGACCATGCTGGGTGACTCCGGGGTGGCCGTTCACCCCGAGGACGAACGATATAGTCAGATAATCGGGAAGAACGCGGTGCTGCCCATCATGGACAAGCCCATCCCGGTTGTCGGCGACGAAGCCATCGACCGCGAGTTCGGCACCGGCGCCCTGAAGGTCACCCCGGCCCACGACCCGATCGACTTTGAGATAGGGGAGCGCCACGGGCTTGAGGTGGTAAACGTCATCGGTCTGGACGGCAACCTCACCTCGGCCGCCGGGAAGTACGAGGGTACTGAACGCACTGAAGCACGCCAGAAAGTTGTCGACGAACTGGACCAACTTGGCATGTTGGAAAAAGTGGAGGACCACCGCCACTCGGTCGGGCACTGCCAGCGTTGCAGTTCGGTGGTTGAACCCTTGGTCAGCCTCCAATGGTTCGTTAACCTTGGTGGCTCGGACCAGCCCGACAGTATCGCCGGCAAGGCCCACGCCGCCGTGTACAACGGCGACATCAAGGTCGTCCCCGAGCGTTTCAGGCGCGTTTACCTTAACTGGCTGGAGAACATCCGGGACTGGTGCATCAGCCGCCAACTGTGGTGGGGACACCGCATTCCGGTCTGGTACTGCTCTTCTTGCCAGCACATGACGGTAGCCGTTGAAGACCCCGACAAGTGCGATAGCTGCGGAGGGACCGACATCGAACAGGACGCCGACGTTCTGGACACTTGGTTCAGTTCCGGCCTCTGGCCCCATTCGACATTGGGTTGGCCGGAAGAGACCGAAGACCTGGACTATTTCTACCCCACGGATGTGCTGGAAACGGGCTACGACATCCTGTTCTTCTGGGTGGCCCGCATGATTATGCTGGGCATCGAGAACACCGGACAGGTACCCTTCCGCACCGTGTTCCTGCACGGACTCATCCGGGACGCCACCGGCGCCAAGATGAGCAAGACCAGAGGCAACACCCTGGACCCGCTGGAGCTTATAGAGCAGTTCGGCACCGACGCCCTGCGCTTTGCCCTGACTACGGGAACCGCACCGGGAAACGACCTGCGCTTCGGCGAGAACCGGTTGGAAGCGGCCCGCAACTTCGCCAACAAGGTCTGGAACGCGTCCCGGTTCGTTATATCAGGATTGGATGGCGAGTCGGGACTGGACGGCTGGCATGACCTGCCTTCCGTTGAACACCGCGAGGACCGCTGGATCGTCAGCCGCCTGGACCGGGTGACTGTCGAGGTAAACGAATCGCTGCGTAATTTCGAACTCGGCGACGCCCAACAGAAGCTGTACGATTTTTTCTGGAACGATTATTGCGACTGGTACATCGAGATGGCCAAACTGCGGCTACGTTCCGGGGGAGGGCAGTCGCCATTGCCCACCTTGGCCCATGTTTTGGAACGCACTCTGCGTCTGCTCCATCCCTTCATGCCTTTCATCACCGAAGAGATCTGGCAGAACCTGCGTTCCAAACTTCCCCAGGAGGGCGACGATTCCGAATCCATCATGGTGGCCGAATACCCCACTGCCGATAGTCCAAGAGCCGACGCCCAGGCTGAAGAAGAGATCGCTCTGGTGATGCAGGCCATCCGCGCCGTCCGGAACACCCGCGCGCAACTCCGCATACCCGCCGGGCAACGTCTGGAAGCCCAGATCGAAGCTAACGGTATGCAGGGCCCGATAGAGGAAGAAGCAGAGGTCATCCGTGCGCTATCACGGGTGGAGCCCCTGCACATAGTGGCCGGCGGCTCTTCAAGCAATGACCTGCCCAAGGGTGTCACTTTAGTGGTCAACCCATTGATCGTTCACCTGCCGCTAGAAGGCGTCGTCGACCTATCCGCCGAACAAGAGCGTCTACGCTCCGAGCTAGAGGACTGCCTCAAGAACTTGGACCGAGTAGAGGAGTTAGTCTCCAACCCCAACTTCCGTGAAAAGGCTAAGCCCGAAGTAGTGGAGACGGAAGAGGCCCGCCTTCAAGACTTGAAAGAGCGCCAGCAACATCTGAACGAGATACTGGAGCAGTTGGCGGGTTAGCCCGCGTTTTAGGCATTTAATGACACAACGACTAGGCATAATCGGCTACCCTATCGGCCATTCAATCTCGCCCATTTTCCAGCAGGCGGGCTTGGACCATCTGGGCATCGACGCCACCTACGAGAAGTGGGAGGTTACCCCGGAGGGCGTGGGCGATTTCGTGAACGGGCTGCGCGCCCCCGGCTCGTTGGGCATCAACATCACAGTACCCCACAAACAAGCAGTGATTCCATTCTTGGATGAAGTCGACGAGTGGGCCACCACCGCCGGGGCGGTGAACACCATCGTGAACCATGACGGACGCCTGAGCGGGCATAATACCGACGGCCCGGGATTCCTCCAAGCATTGTTAGTCGAGACCGGCTACGATCCCAAGGGCACCCGCGCATTGATATTGGGCGCCGGCGGAGCTGCCAGGGGGATCGTGCTGGCCCTGGTCCGAGGCGGAGTGGACTCGTTGGTCATAGCCAACCGCACTCTGGAGCGAGCGGAAACCCTCGCCCAACTGTCGTCGGACAACGGCGTGAGCTCAGAAGCTATCTCGCTTGGTACGGACGCCGTCACCGGAGCCGCCGCCTCGGCAAACCTCATCGTGAATTGTACGACCATGGGCATGACTCGAGGTCCGGATGAGCACGGCTCCCCGCTGTTAGCAGCCCAGATTCCAGCCGCCGCCATCGTAAATGACGTGGTGTATACTCCGTTATTGACGCCCATCCTCAAAGAGGCGGCCGCCGCTGGGGCCACCGCTTTGGGCGGGCTCCATATGCTGGTATATCAGGGAGTTTTGTCCTTCCAAATGTGGACGGGTCAGGACGCGCCGGTGGATGTGATGCTGGATGCAGCCACCGCTGAGATGGCCTCCAGAGGCCCCTAGGCGCCTCGCCGCGTTTCCTTTTACGTGTTCACCTAAAAATCGAGTACGGATTTCCATGGTCAGATTTTTCACCGCAGGCGAGTCCCACGGACAGGGCCTGGTAATAATATTAGAAGGCGTCCCCGCCGGACTGCCGATCAGCGAAGACTATATCGGCGTCCACCTTGGCCGCCGCCAGAAAGGCTATGGCCGCGGCGGACGTATGCTCATCGAGCAGGACCGGGCCAAAATCATCTCCGGCGTGCGGCACGGCCACACCCTGGGCAGCCCCATAGGCATGACTGTGGAGAACAAAGACTGGGCCAACTGGGAAGAGGCCATGGCCGTCGACCCGCTGGAAGGCCCGCCCCAGAGTCCCCGCACCCAACGCATCACCCGTCTCCGCCCGGGCCATGCTGACCTGCCAGGGGCCATGAAGTACGGCTTCGAGGACGTTCGGAACGTGCTCGAGCGGGCCAGCGCCCGGGAGACGGCAGCGCGGGTTGCTGCCGGGGCCATCGCCATCAAACTGCTGGAAGAGTTCGGCATCCAGGTCCACAGCCATGTTCTGTCAATCGGAACAGTGCACGCAGAACCGCCCGAGAACATCGACTGGTCAGCCGTTGAAGAGTCACCGGTGCGCTGCTCCGACCCCGACGCCGCCCTCAAGATGGCCACCGAGATCGACGCGGCGAAAGAGGCCGGGGACACCATCGGTGGAACTTGTGAGATTATCGTCGAAAACCTACCCATCGGTCTAGGCTCCCACGTAAGTTGGGATACCAAGATCGACGCCCTGGTAGCCCAGGCATTGATGTCCATCAACGCGGTTAAGGCTGTGTCCATCGGCCCCGGATGGGAGGTCGCCGGTCAACGTGGCTCCCAAGTGCAAGACGTGATCCTGCCTGTGACGGACCCGGACCACCCTTGGCAAAGGAATACCAACAAATTGGGCGGCACTGAAGGCGGGATGACCAACGGCATGCCCCTGGTTGCCCAGTTCGCCATCAAGCCCATCGCCACCATGGTCACACCCCTTCCCTCAGTTGACCTGGATACTGGCGAAGAGGTCCTGGCGCATTTCGAACGATCAGATGTCTGCCAAGCGCCCCCGGCCTGCGTGGTCGGTGAAGCCATGGTCGCTCTGGTATTGGCCGACGCGTTCATGCAGAAGTTCGGTGGTGATTCCATCCCCGAGACCAGGCACAACTTCGAGGGCTACATAAAGACGGTGGGACCCCGCAAGGTCTACCAGTAGCCCCGATCCCTGGTTGACCATGGCCGCCAACCGCACTACGAGCCAGATTCCGTCCATCTATGAGGCGTCCGCGATCTGGACGGCAATAGGGATACTCGGCCTGCTCATGGCCCTGTTTTTGCTGGTCTTCGATTCAGCGATCTTCTCGGGCGTGGAATGGTTGGTTGAGATTTCCCACTCCGGCCCCAATTCCCTGTCCCCCGAAACTGCGGCCGCTGTGCGTGACGGAATAGACATCTGGCCCTGGGCGGGAATCGCCGTCGCGGTCGTTGCCCTGCCGCTGGGCAACGGGAGAGCACGGGCAGCTCTGACAAATGCCTTTCGACCCGTGGCCGCCAGGCAAGAAGGGGACGTGCTGCCTCCGGACCATTACGGCCGGGCCTTTCTTCTGGTTCTGCTTGGAGTTTTCGTTTTCGCAGGTCTGAGCCACTGGGCGCTCCGTAGCCACCTGGACACCGATTGGCTTGAGGGCGAAGACGGCCTCAGCGAGTGGTGGTCCGTTGCTACCTACTTGGCGGCTGCTGCCCTAGCCGGAGCGACAGCCTGGGCGCTTTGGGCTACCAGACACACCAAGCTGCGGTATCTATACCTGGTTATGGCTGTGGCATTCTTCCTGGGCGCCATGGAAGAGATCAGTTGGGGCCAGCGGTTGTTCGGTTGGGGCACTCCCTCAGCCATCGAGCAGATAAATTTCCAGGATGAGACCACCATCCACAACGTAAACTTCGCCAATAATGTGATCTATGAGGCCCTCTTCTGGGGAAGCGCTCTTGGGTTGACCGGAGGCGTGTGGCGGTTGACGGCCAACTTGCGCGGACTGAGCGACCGGATGAGGATGTTCCTGCCGTCTTTGACCTTGGCTCCGGCGCTGCTATTGATCTTGGCCTGGCGCACCGGCGACCTTTGGGAGAACGCCAACATCATCCAGCTGGTCATGGACCATTTCAACCATGGGCCCCGGGGTTCCGAAGTTCCGGAAGTGATGCTGGGTCTGTGCATCGTGGTCTACACCTTTACAAACCTACAGAAAGCGCGGTACCTGCGCCGGCTGGCCGGGACCGCCACCTCAGCCAACGTCAGAGAAATAGCCAGGGAGAGACTATGAAATTCGGAGTTGCCATCGTTCCTCACGATTTGAAAGAAACGGCCGTGAGCGCCAAGTTGGCCGAGGACCTGGGGTTCGATTACATTGGCATACCGGATTCTCAGTCATTGTGGCGGGAGCTTTACCTGAGCTTGAGCGTGGTCGCCAACGCCACCAGCAGGGTGCGTATCGGCCCCACGGTCACCAACGCCCTCACGCGGCACCCGGCCGTGGCAGCATCAGCGATCGCCACGTTGAACGAGATCTCCGGCGGACGGGCGTTCTTGGGTATCGGCAGCGGCGACAGCGCTATCCTCAACTTGGGCCTTCGCCCGGCCAAGTTGGCCGAACTCCAAGAGTACATCGAGGCGTTGCGTGCCGTACTCTCAGGCGAATCTTACGACTATAAAGGCCGGTCCATCCATGTGCAGTGGTCGGAAAATCCGGTTCCCATAGTCATGTCGGCCGAGGGACCAAAGACCCTGGCCCTGGCCGGCGCTGTCGCCGATGCCGTTATCGTGCACTCGGGCCTGACTACGGAAGTGTTAACTGACACCATCGACAGAATCAGAGAGGGAGAGCGCGCCGTGGGGAGGCCGGAGGGCTCGGCTGAGGTCTGGGCGTTCGCCAAGTGCAACATCGCCGACCGGCGCGATGACGCCATCGATGAGATCAAGATGGCCCTGGCGGCATCTGGGCATCACGCTTTCCGGTTCACCCTTGAAGGTAAGAACGTGCCTGAGGAACTCCGGGAATCGGTCATGGCTCTCCAAGGGGAGTACGTCTTCGCGGAACACGAGCAATTGGGTGAGACTCGTAATGCCGCCCTCAGCGACGAATTGGGTCTAACTGATTTCCTGGCCGACCGCTTTGCCGTGGCCGGTACGCCCGATGAGTGTCTCGAAAAGGCGCGCACAATCAGGGATGCGGGCGTGGATAACCTATTGATCTTGGCCATCAGTTCCGATTCGGATAACATCATCCGCCGCTTCGGCGAAGAGGTGATCGTACGCCTATAGTGCGTGGTGAGGCTCTAAGAAGGACCAGTTTCGTAGCCAAGGTAAGCTTCCCAAGCTAATCAGATTTGGTAACAATGCCAGAATCCGTTAAGCTAGCTACGAATTTGAGTTGACACACACGAGTTATGCGCTAAACTAATGTTAGCAAAATTTAGGACTACTCGGAGGAACCAAATGGAAGGCAAGTTCCAGCTAGAGATTACCTACTGCGTTAGTTGACAGCACCACGCTGTCGCCACGTGGATGGCGAATGAATTTTTCCGGCACTATGGCCCAGACGTTGCTATCGCGATCTCCCCCCGCGGACAGGGCATCATGGAAGTGTTCTTCAATGGTGAGCGGATCTTCGACAAGAAGGGTGAAGGCAACATCTACCCCGACCTGAAACGGGTACGGGAGATGCGTCAGTTTATCGACGCCAAGCTGGAGCTCCTCGAGCCGGCCCCGGCCGACGATTAGCCCTCTTTCCGATAGAAGTAAAAAGGCCCTCCTAAACAGGAGGGCCTTTTTTATTGGAATCTATACACCGTCGGGCTTAGATGATGGTTTGCACCTTGGCCCAGATCTGGCGGCTGATCTCTTCTGGCGGACGCTGGCCGTCTACGACCAACCAACCCTCAGAACCCGACGCGGCCAAGGCACTGTATCCGCGGTGTATCCTGCGGTGAAAGTCCAAGGGGGCGTCATCAAAATTGTCCCCAGGCCCACCGCCCTTGCGGGCCAGCGCGACCTCTACCGGTAAGTCCAATAACACGGTCAAGTCGGGCTCCAGTCCCCCCGTCGCTTCCCGGTCCAACCGCTCGATCAACTCCCGGTCAAGGCCCCGTCCGTAGCCCTGGTAGGCCATGGTGGAGCTGGTAAAACGGTCGGCAATCACCACCCCGCCTTGGTCCAAGAACGGCCTGATCACCTGTTGGACCAACTGGGCCCGGGCAGCCTCAAATAGCATCAATTCGCTGATTGGAGTCATGGCCTCGCCCGATTTAAGCAGACGCCTCAGGGCTTGGCCCAGGGGTGTTCCTCCGGGTTCATGGGTGCGGAGGACCTTGATGGCTCTGCGGCGCAGACGGAGGTACAGCGACTGGGCTTGGGTACTTTTACCCGAACCGTCGCCGCCTTCAAAAACGATAAAGCAGGCCATGCGGCGCTAGACCCGGTAGAACAGAACGGAGCGTTCCGGCTCACGGCCCTGACTGACCGAGGCTACGTTGTAACGCTGGCCCAGCAGGTGTTGGAGCCGCCGGATATAAGAGCGCTGCGGAGTCAAGTGTACGGTCTGCTCTCCGGATAGCACCCGGTTGGCGGCATCTTCGGCTTCGTCCATCGCCTTCTCCATGGCGGGCGAGCTGTTTCCGCCGGTGAAGGGCGGGCCGTCGTCATCGTTGCCCAGGTCGGGCATCATACCTACCCCGTTGCCACTACCACCGCCGTGCCATTCCTTGATCACGGTGCCGAGGAATTCCTGCAACTGGGGCATGGTGTTTTTCCGCAGTACGCAGACTGGCGTGCCGCTGGACTCCGCGATACGCACCAATTGGGAACCGCGGCGGTAATGTGTCTTGGTCGTCAGTACCAGATCGGCCCGTCTCAGTTCGTTGACGATCTGGACCACGGTCCCCGACTCAGCCGCAGCAGCTTCCAACTTGTCCCGTCCGACACCGAACAAGAACACCCGTACTTCGGAGGCTTTCTGTGCTGCCTCAGGTTCGATGCGCGCAACCGGCGCCCCCATCTCGCTCTGTGCCATCAACTGGCCTTGGGGTGATTGTGCCGGCGCGTGGCGGCCACCGTGGCGGCCCTGCCTGCGGGAGTTGGGTTGCCAGGAACCGGGTTGGGCCTCACTGACCCTGGCCGGTTCTTGGATGCGCCTCACCTCACCGTCGTCGCCCATCGAACGGATCTCAGGCGCGATCGGGTAACCTCTCAGCCATTGGTCGACAACCTCTGCGACATTGTCATGGACGGCCAGGCGGTCCCAGCCTTGGATTTCAACGACCACGTCGAAAGTCGGCGGGGCTTTGCGCTCCAAGACGCTCTTCTGCGTTCCCCGGTACCGCGCTTCCTGGTCTCCGAGGGTCACGGTCTGGATGCCGCCCACCAGGTCGGAAAGCGTGGGGTTCATGATCAGGTTGTCCAGGGTGTTGCCGTGGGCGGTGGCGATCAGCTGCACTCCCCGTTCGGCGATGGTCCGGGCGGCGGCCGCTTCCTGCTCGGTGCCCATCTCATCGATGATGATCGTCTCGGGCATATGGTTCTCTACAGCCTCGATCATCACGCCGTGTTGCTGCAACGGGGTCGGGACCTGCATCCGCCTGGAACGGCCGATGGCTGGGTGGGGCACGTCGCCGTCGCCGGCGATCTCGTTGGAAGTGTCCACGATGATCACCCGCTTCCTGGCTTCTTGAGAGAGTATCCGGGCCATCTCACGCAGCATGGTGGTCTTGCCCACGCCGGGGCGGCCCAAAAGCAGGATATTCTTTCCAGAAAAGGCTAGGTCTTCGATGATTTTGATGGTGCCGAAGACCGCCCGGCCCACCCGGCAGGTGATGCCTATGACCTGTCCTCGCCGGTTGCGGATGGCGGAGATTCGGTGGAGCGTGCGCTCGATCCCGGCGCGGTTGTCTTCTCCGAAATCCCCGATGCGCTCGATCACATTCTCCAGGTCGGCGGCGGTTACGGGAGATTGGTCCAGTTCAGCGTCGCCCGACACGAACCGGGCCTCGGGCAAACGCCCCAGGTCCAACACGACCTCCAGCAATTGGTCCAGGTCATCGCGGGTCCGCAGGATTACAGCGACGCCAGGCGGCAGCACATTCAACACCAGGTCCAGTTCCATCTGTTCGCGCTGTTCCCGCTGCTCTCTTTGGCCGTCTTCTTCCTGAATCTCTTCCTGCACCGTTGCCAATATCACGCCTCCGCATAGGAAAATTCGCGACTTCTAACAGGTACCGCAACAGTCTTGATCAACATAGTATAACGCGCCGTTTCGTGTAAACCTTGCCGGTCTAACAATTGGACGATATTCGGTTGATAGCTTGGTACCAGCCAGTTCTGGGTCTGGCAGGAATCTCGTACCAGATAGGGCGTGGTGTTCGGGTGGTCGGGATGTCCAATGATCTGCCCGGCGGTGGTCTTGCCAAAGGGTTCGCGCATCCGCCAGCCGACGATCTTGCCGTTATGCTTCAATACTGTTTCTTTCCTGCCCGATCGCGCGGGCTCTTGAGAATCCCGCCACTGATCGATGGTCACTCCGGTCCCTTCCCGGACCCGCTGTGGCGTCGCGGCGCAGTAGAGTTGGAACAACCCGTGCTGGTCCGGCGCCGACGGTTCTTCCGCGGTGAAACCGTCCCTGGCGTCTACGTTAACGACATTGGCTTCGGGCAGCCGTTCCCGGCCCGTTAGGAGTATCTCTTCGTAATAGGCGAAGAACCCAGCCCTTCTCGCCACGTCCACGATCTGACTATCGCAGGGCACTCGCAGGAACACCCTTTCCGCGCCACGTGACCCGGCGCTGTAGACGATCTGTTCCAGGAGGTCCAAGGCTTGGCCGGAGCCTGGTTCTTTGATGTGCAGCCGGTCCACTTCCCACGCTCTTACCCCGCTGCGCATGCGGGCCGATGCGAGACTGGCCAGGTCCACCCGGGCCCAGTCACCCATCGTCACCCGGCTCGAACTGCGGGCCAGCGATTGCCGCCAGAAGGTGGAATTGCGCAACGGACGGCAACGCACCACGGACTCGGTTGGCGCCGCCAAGTTGGACCCTCCGGGCGCGTCAACCAGCAAGCAGCGCAGGGCATCGCTGATGCGGAAGGCCGTTATCATGAGGCGCCGTTCCGCGAAACAGGAGAATTGCCGTTGCCGCCGGCCAGTCCCAGGAAATAGCTGTGGAAACGGTAGTCGTTGGTCAACTCTGGGTGAAATGAAGTGGCCATCAGGTTGCCCTGCTGCACCGCCACCGGCCGGTCTGCGTCGAGCGCGCAGAGCACATCAACTTCTTCTCCTACCCGGATTATTAGCGGGGCCCGGATGAAGATGGCGTGATAGGGGTCTGACCCCAGGGCGCTAACGTCCAAGGTCTGTTCGAAGCTGTCCACCTGGCGGCCAAAGGCGTTGCGCTGTACGCCGATGTCCATCACGCCCAATGGGACCGGGTCATTCTCGGTGATCTCCTGGGAGAGCATGATCATGCCGGCGCAGGTGCCCCAGACCGCACGGCCTTGGGCAGCCATCTCCGCAACGGGCTCTCTCAGGTTATAGATGGTCATCAGGCGGCTGAGCGTTGTGCTTTCCCCCCCTGGGATAATCAGTCCCTCCAGCGAGTCCAGGTGTTTCGGAAGTCTGACCTCCCGAGCTGTAACACCTAGATTGCTGAGAACGGCTATATGTTCGGCGAAGTCGCCTTGTATCGCTAAGACGCCTACTTCCAAATCGCCCTGCCGATACTTCTTCTTAGATTTCTAGTTCCGTCCGCTTCCCCCAACCGGTCCAGATCCTTACTTGCTCCGAGCTGCGAGCAGTTCTTCTTCGGGAAGAGATTTGGCGCTGATGCCGACCATGGCCTCGCCCAGACCCTTGGACACGTCGGCCAGAATCGAAGGGTCGTTGTAATGGGTCACGGCCTGCACGATTGCATAGGCGCGGCTGGCCGGGTCGCCCGATTTGAATACACCGGAACCGACGAAGACGCCGTCGGCGCCTAGTTGCATCATCAAGGCTGCATCGGCCGGGGTGGCTACGCCGCCGGCGGCGAAGTTGACCACGGGCATGCGGCCCAATTCCTTAGTCTTGATCAGTAGTTCCAGGCTCACCTGCATGTCCCTGGCCTCGACGACCAGTTCGTCTTCGGGCATGGTCTGGAGCTTTCGGATGGCGTCTTGTACGGCCCGCATGTGGCGGACGGCCTCAACTACGTCGCCGGTGCCCGCCTCGCCCTTGGTGCGGATCATGGAGGCGCCTTCGGAGACGCGGCGCAGGGCCTCGCCCAGGTTGCGGCAGCCGCAGACGAAGGGCACCGTGTAGTCTTGTTTCCAGATGTGGTGCAGTTCGTCGGCAGGGGTCAGAACCTCGGACTCGTCGATGTAGTCGACCCCGATGGACTCAAGTATCTGTGCCTCCACGAAGTGGCCGATACGGACCTTGGCCATAACCGGGATGCTTACCGCGTCCATGATGTCGCAGATGATCTGCGGGTCGGTCATGCGGGCCACGCCGCCGTCGGCCCGGATGTCCGCGGGAACGCGCTCTAGGGCCATAACCGCCACCGC
>NZVX01000016.1 GCA_002698265.1 Chloroflexota bacterium
GATGCATGGGAACTTGAGACGGTAGGCCCTAGCCCCATGTTCATCGCTTTTTATGTAGCCTGCACGGACGACCCGGAGTATTCTTTTGGGGCCGAGCATGTTGCGCCAGGTCGGGATCGAGAAAGCTTTCTAGTTTTCCCCAAGACTTCGTTACCGACAACCCAGCCTCAAAAACGGGTCCTTGATCAAATTGCGGCTCACTTGGGCATTTCTTCGGAAACACACTACCGTGCGTTGGTCAGTCGCACAGAACATATGCTGCATCTCGGTGACCTCCGAGACGCTCACCGTGACGCGCCATTAGCATTCACCAGATTAGCCTCTCGAAGCAATTATTCACCAAAGAATGGTTCGAAAAATTGAAGGCAGATCGGGAATTGAAGCAGTCTGTTGGCAAAGCTTTCCAAGCCTATGCAGAGCTTGAAGATGCAAAAACGAATTGCTTGAGGCTTGCACGTAGTAGAGACGAGAGTTTTGAAGGAGATCGTCTTTTACGGTCCCAAAAGGGTTACACCTTAGAACAGCTTCAGGAAGTTGAAGAGTGGAGCGGATCCCACCTACTCGAGGCGTTGAGATTCTTGGCCGAGGAGTCTCGAAGCCACAAACTTCAATGGGCAGCTTTCAATGGCCCTTTAGTCGGAGGAATTATCGCGATAGCAGCCACACTCTTGACTTTGCGGCTTATATAGTTTCCTTTACATCTATATAGCGGCCAAGGCCGGTCAGTTGATATTCGGCCGGAGATGCTCCCACGGTCTGGCTTGTTCGAAGGCGGCGGAGGCGCGGAGGACTGTTGCTTCGTCGCCCCTTCTGCCGATGATGTGCAGTCCGATGGGCATGCCATCGCTGGAGAAGCCGCAGGGAACGCTGGCGGCGGGTTGTCCCGACAGGTTGAAGGGACGGGTCATGGGTGAATACGCCGTCCTTGCCGTTACGTCCTTGCCGTCTATCTTGTCCGGCGGTTGGCCGATGGGGAAGGGTGGCACTGCCATCGTTGGCGTGAGCAGCAGGTCATAGGTGTCCATCAGGTCATCGATCCGGCACTTCATCTCGTCCACCGTCCTGATAGCCCTAGCGTAGTCGGCGGCGGTTGCTTTGCTGCCGTTTTCGAAGCAGAACCGGGCGTTGTCGCTTAGTTTGTCGGGGCACTCTTCCATCAAGTGGCCGTAGCTAGTGTAGTTACCTGTCCAAAAAATCATCAGGAATGCCGGGATGGGGTTATCCAGGGCGAACCCAGGGTCATCCACCGTGCAACCCAACTCCTCGAACACACGGGCCGCGGTTGACGTGATGGAGGCCACCTCAGGGTCGATTACCCCGTAACCCATATCGGTGCTCCAAGCTATCCGAAGTCCATGCACGCCGTTGTCCAAACCGGCTAGGAAGTCCGGCGCTTGATCTCTCAACGAAGCAGGGTCCCTAGCGTCATGCCCGGCAAGGGCGTTCAGCAACATAGCGGCGTCCCGGACGTTGCGGGCCATGGGCCCCGACTGGGAAGTTAGGTTGGGAGCGGGGCGTCCCAATCCGCCCGCCCTGGGGACTCTACCCAACGTCGGCTTGATTCCGTAGATACCGTTGAAGCTGCTGGGGTTGCGGATGGACCCGCCACCGTCGGTGCCGGTGGCGAAGGGACACATAGCCGCAGCCACTGCCGCTCCGGCGCCACCGCTGGAGCCCCCAGCTGTCCGCTCGGTGTTCCATGGGTTGCGGCAAGGGTCGCCCAGCCGGTTCTCCGTGGTGCCCTGTAGTCCGAATTCAGGGGTGTTGGTTTTACCCAGCAGCACGGCTCCACTGGCTTTCACCCGCTCGGCGACTACAGAGTCGAAGTCGGGCACGGTGTCTTGGTACGCCAGTGACCCCATGGTACTGCGTATCCCTTTGGTGGCCTCCAGGTCTTTCAGGGAAATGGGGATGCCTAACAGTGGCCCAGCCTGGCCCTGTCCAATCATCTCGTCGGCAGCTTTCGCGGCGGCCAACGCTTCGTCTCCCGTGACTATGAGGTACGCGTTGAGCTTGGGGTTCAGTTGTTCGATCCGGCGCAGGAACGTCTCCGTTAGTTCGACAGAAGAGACTTGGCGGGTGTCCAGAAGTTCTCGTAGTTGCCAGACTGGAGTGTAGAGCAGGTCGGTGTCTTGCATGATGCTTCCTGATTGAGATTTTGCTGGGGCGGGAAATCCCCCTAAATCCCCCTTTACGAAAGGGGGATTTAGGGTCCGGGGGAGGCGCTTACAGGCGAATCATTCCTACTTCACCTTCGATCGTAATTTCGGTGCCGTAGGGTTTGGAGACGTCACGTAGCCAGGCTAGGGTTCGCTGGGCCATGTCGCCTTCCGCTATGACTGGGCGGCCTCGTTGGGCGATGGGACGTCCGTGCCCCATGTCGATGGGGTGAAGGACGATTTCCTTCAGTTCGCCGCCTGCGTAGTTACATACAGCGACCACGCTCTGCCAGAAGATGGGGTCGCCGGCGAAGGCTCGGGTGCCGCCTCCGGAGCGGGTGTCCAGGTAGTCGCCCGGGGTCTGTTCGTGGCCCAGGCCGAAGCGGCGATAGGCTTCGCTGGGAAGCCGCAGGACGCTTTCGTTCTGGAAGATGAAGTTGCCCAGGCTGTAGAAGATGGGCTTGCCCTTGTATATCTCGATGCCGCGCAGGAAGTGGGGTCCGTGGCCGACGAACATGGCGCAGCCTTGGTCGATAGTCCAGCGGGCAAAGTCCACCAGAAAATCGGGGGGCGAAACCCGGGTGCTGCCGTGGAACTCGCCGGTGGGTCCGCTTTCATGGCAATGGGTGGCGTAGATCGACCAGTCGGACAGCTTCTGAGCGCCACGGATCCAGTTCGCCATTCCGGCCAGGTCGTCCTGGTTGGGCGAAGTTTTGACGGCGAACTCTTCCGACAGGATGAATTTTTTCTCCATGAATTCGACTTCGGTGGAGTGGTCGGCGGCATCACTGTTGCCTCTGAAGCCGAAGGCTCGGGTGGCTTCCTCGATGTCGGTGTATCCCAACTCCTGATTGGCTTTGAGCAGGGACTCGAACACATCCCGCTCCACGTGGTGGGTCAGGTCGTGGCGCAGCGCGTTCACGCCAGGCCTGCCGGGGAAGTCGGGCCTGCCGCCGCCCGCCCTGGACTGCTCGCTGAAGGTGCTGGTGGCGGACATGATGGCCAGGCGTCCCATGGGAGAGTCAACGTAGGCCGGGGCGCGGGCTTCGTCTATGTCTCGGCCGCCGCCGGCTTGGGGAAGGTCCACCTCTTTGCAGTGTTCCAGAGTGGTCAAGAACCCGCCCTCGGAAAAGTCGAAGGAGTGGTTGTTGGCGGTGGTGACCGCGTTTATACCCATCCACTTCAGTTCTTCCAAGTTACGGGGATCGGACCTCGTGTAGGTCGCTCCGCTCCATTGCCAACTGCTTTCGTAGTCGTGGAACAGCATCTCCAGATTCACCACCGAAACGTCGGCAGCCCTCAATATCTCGATCAGCTCGAGGAATTTGGGCTCGGTGAAGGACTGCATCCGCCTGGTAATCATCGCGTCGCCGCCAACGGCGATGGAGATGTCTCTTTTCTCAGCGTTGTAAATCATGTTGCCTCCTAAGATGGACACTGGGATGGCGCCGGGACTAGTCTCAGGCGTCAGGTGGGCCGATTATACCACCGGCGTGCGGAGTTTGGGTGGGGTGTCCAGAGGAGTGTATCGACGCGGAAATATGGGGATTGCTGTTGAGTGGAAAATCAGTGACGCGGCAACGTCTGGGATTCCGGCTTGGATACAGGCAGAGGATTTCCCCTCTCTCCGTCAACGCTCGGGAGCCTGGCGATGTAAAGAAGTCTGGGGCTGAGAGTCAACGGGTCAAGGAATTAATATCATGCGACGAACGAAGACGGAGTACACGCCAGCGAATAGCTCTAAGAGCTGCCCTCCGATGAAGAGCTACAGCAGAATTTTGATGGCACGTGCATCATCCAATAACAATAAACTGCGGTGAGGCTTTGACCAAGGAATTCTCGAAGACATCAGGCCCTCGGGCTGTGTTCACGGATTTGATGATTGGCCCACCGGACTAAAATGCTGGCCAGCACCTCCGCGTCGACGGCTACTTCTTCGGTGTCTTGCACTGGCGATGAGAGATTTGCGGTTGAGTCGATCCCTTTGCAGGCATTGGCTCTTTTCGTCTCGTCCAATCGATAGATACACTTAACCTAAGGTTATCCAACGGGGGTGTAACCGCCAAAAGTGCTCCCACCTGGGGCGCGATTAGTCGGCACCCTATTTGCCGACAAATTGGTAATGGGTGGATGACTCATTTAGTGTGATCTACTGGGTTTTATGACAGGACGACTTTGCAAACAAGCTTCCACTAAGGAAGTGACGTGGAATAATACCCATGTGGTTGGACGTGAAGAAATATTTGGGATTGCCGGTGTTGTTAGCGCTACCGGCGATAAAGCTTGGCTTTTTCAGAGAATCCGGCTACCTGGGACGAGGTCGTGCCAGGCAATAGCTCAACCTTGATGGTTGTGTCGCCCAGTACTTGGGCGAGGAACACGCCGAGGACTTGGTCCTCAACATTCCTGTTGGGTTCCCGGATACCGGCTCCGTCGATGAATTCACGGGCCACCAGATCGTATTTGACGAGTCCTGAGCCGGTGTCGACGCTGGCGGGGTCAGGGCCGTTGCCCTTTACTCCGTAGGCTCCTTGGCAGACGTGGCAGACTTGTTGAGTAATCCCGGTTTCAGCTCCGATGGAGATTCTAACTTTCTGTGGGTCGATGTGGTCGTAGGCGATGGCGAGGTGTCCGTTCCAATAGGGGCAGGGCTGGTTTCCGCAGAATATCGCTTGATTCCTTGAACCGCCTCCTCCGTAATCGACCGTCCCTTCCATGAACCAATTGCCCACCAGACGCACCTTGATGTCATAATCGATCTTTCCTCCGTAGGGAGCAGTTTTGCGTGGATTCTTCTCCAAGAGTTTGGACCTGACCGGTTCTTCAAAGTAATCGAAGGGGTCCGCCGCGTGAATCTTCCAAGCATCGCCTTGGTAGTGCTCCGGTATCTGCAGTCCTTCCAATGTGACTCTGGTGTCGTGAACGCTGAAGTCGATGCCCTGGGCTCCTACTTTCCCAATCACCTGACCGGCTTTGACCGGGATAGATCCGGTATCGTAAGAGGCTGCCCAGCCCTGGGAACCGCCTTCCAACTTGCCGGTGACCTTCAGAACCTCTGGGTCCAGACCGGACAGATGGATAAAGATGGTCGATACTTTGCAGGAGTGCCAGATGATAACCCGGTGGTCTTCCAAAGTACCCGTATAGCCCTCGGGAGCCGGCCGGAAGGGGAAAGTCCCTATCCGAATGATGAGTCCGTCGGCCGGTGACTTGACATCGAAGGGAGGTACCCACGCTTTCGGCGAACCTCCCGACCGGAATGCGCTGGCCTGCTCTTCATATTCCCGCAGTCTGTTGTGCGTAAGGTAGGTGTGATTGGTGGGGGTGACGTGGCTGCCGTGCAGCTTCCCTTGAGGCGTGATGTACCACAGGTTCGCCACATCTATTGGTGAAACCGAAGACTTCACGTCTTCACCGGAGCAATCGGCGGGAGGAAGCCACGCGCTGAAAGTAGGCTGAGGTTGGCTACCCCCGCCCTGAACGGGATTCTCCGGCTCGGGATACTCGTTGCCCGCCGGAGCTTCGTGTGTCGGCGGTGGAGGAGGAGCCGGCGTCGTAGAAGTCTTGGGATCTCCCGGAGTTGGAACGCGTGTTGGCATTGCGGTTGGAGTCTGTATCGCTACAGAAGTAGGATCAGGGATCGGAGTTGGTGTATTGAGAAGAATCGGATAAGGGACGATTGTCGATGTCGCTTTTGGTGTGGCCGAAGGCGCGGGTGTCGATGTTGAGGGTAGGGTATACGGAGTGGATTTTTCCGGAACTGCTGCGTTGGGTGTCGCTTGAATCACCGCTGCATCTGGCGTCGCCACGTCAGAGATTGGCGTCAGCGTCGTCGTCTGAGTGCAGGCGGTCAACAACAAAACAGTGAGTACCGGCAACAATATGCGCAGATTCATGCTTTTATCAAAACCCTTTGGACTTGGATAGTTCCGTAACGCCGAACCGTGAACGAAGTGGGGAGTACGTGAGTACTGCGATTCCAGATGTGACAAGACTCACTGTACCGGACCGGTTTGCTAATGCCCATAGGGGTTGAAGAAGGTTTGGTATGGGAGGTAACTCCATGGGGTATAGGGTGCTGGCACTAGTGGGCAATGTGCCGCCACCCTGACTGAGCCTGGGGGTTTTAAATATACTGCTAAGTGACCTGAAGCTATAAGAATGGTCCCTGTGAGCAGACAGCATGACGAAAGTACTGGCGATCGATGACGATTCCATGGTCCGTGAAATGGTCGTACGGTTCCTTCAGATAGAAGGCTACGACGTTATTGAGGCGGCGTACGGGCAGGCCGGTTGCGCCGCTGCGCTTTCCGAAAAGCCAAACATCATTCTGTTGGATCTGAACATGCCCATCATGGATGGGTTCCAAGTGCTGCACAAGCTGAAAAGCAATCCAGATACCGAGCATATCCCGGTGATTATCTTGACCGCCAGGATAGACATCGAATCGGAGCGCCGGTGCCTGCAGGAGGGGGTTACTGACTATATCAAGAAACCCAGGGATCCAGCCGAACTCCAGGAACGGATCGCCATCATCGTCGGCGCTAGGGAACTGGAACGTGAGGGCTACGTAACGAAATCGGCCAAGTCGGGAGACAAGTGGGGGGAGCTACCCGTTCCCGAAGTGTTCTTAGAGGCGCATCAACGATAATTTCCCTAGGTGAAAAGGACCTCCCTTTTCGCCCAGATGTTAAAATCCCCTGGAGATGGCCCAAGGTTGGCTATCGAGCCCTGTATTCAAGGCGAAAAGGGGGGTACAACATTGCCGGTCACCAAGCTTGAGATAGCCGATCGAAGTCAGTTCGCTCATGGAGAATCCTTCGGAGAGACCGGTTCTTACGAACTGATCGAAGGAAAAGTCCATTTCGCGGTGGACCCTCTCAATCCCCGGAACCAAGTCATCACAGATCTGGACCTTGCGCCTCGAGACTCGGCGGGCAAGGTCGAGATGTCCGCCGACTTTGCGGTACTTAAACCCTCTGAACTTGGCCGAGGCAATCGGCGGTTGTTGTTCGACGTGGTGAACCGGGGCGGTAAAACCGCCTTTGGCTTCAACAGTATTCCTTCCATCGAGGATCCAACGGCGCCTTTGGCGCCTGGCAACGGGTTCCTGATGCGCCATGGCTACACCGTCGTCTGGGGCGGTTGGCAAGCAGATATGCCGGATGTTCCTGGCTTGATCGGATTGCAAGCTCCGCAAGCCATCGGCCCCGGCGGCCCCTTGGCTGGGAAGATTCTCTGCCAATTTCAGTCAGATATCCCGGTAAAGAGTTTTCTGCTATCCCATCGTGGGCATACGCCTCATCCTCCGGCGGACCTGGACGACCCGGACGCCACACTAATGATCCGCGATCACCCCAACGACCAGGCGGCGCCCATCGACCGGGGAGATTGGTCTTTCATCCGCTCCGAAGACGCCAAGGCGGGTTCCGAACCCAGCCACATATACATGCCGTCGGGCTTTCTGCCGGGCAAGATTTACCAGTTGGTGTACGTATCCAAGGGAAGCACCATCGTAGGCCTGGGCCTCGCCGCGGTCAGAGACGTAGTGTCCTTCTTGAAATACGCTGATGGCGATGCGGGTAACCCCTGCGCTGGTGACATCGACTATGCCTACGGGTTCGGTAGGTCCCAGAGCGGCCGGTTTCTGCGGCAGATGATTCACTTGGGATTGAATGACGACGAAGAAGGCCGCATGGCTCTGGACGGCATCATTCCCCACGTTGGCGGCGGGATGCGGGGTGAGTTCAATCTCCGCTTCGGCCAGCCCTCTCAAGACATCTGTTTCATCTGCCCAGAGATGTTCCCATTCACCGATACTACCCAAGTCGACCCCATAACCGGTGCTACCGGCTCCTTGCTGGATAAGTTGGAGGAACAGGGCCAAGTGCCCAAGATGATGTTCACCAACACCTCGGGGGAGTACTGGCGGGGCGACGCCGCATTGATTCACACCGACTTGGAAACGATGCAAGACGCAGATGAATCCCCTTCCGTCCGCCGCTACCACTTCGCCGGGTGCCAGCATGGTCTTGGCGCGTTCCCGCCTCTGGAAGTTAGGAGCGGTGGGGGAAGACAGGGGCAGTTGCCCTTCAATAGCGTCGATTACGCTCCCTTGCTTCGTGCCGCCCTGGTCAATCTGGACCGATGGGTCACCACCGGTGAGCCCCCGCCCGACAGCAGGCACCCCAGATTGTCCGACAGAACCGCAGTCGATTCCCAGTCGGTCATGGACAAGTTTGCTAGTCTGCCCGGTGTTCCGGTGACCGCCAAGACCACTCGTGCGCTGCGCTTGGATTATGGGACGGAAAGTCATCTGAGCAGGCTAACTAACCTGCCTGCGGAAGTAGGCCAGGAATATCCCGCCTTGGTTTCCGACATCGACGATGACTTCAATGACCGAGCCGGCATCCGGCTGCCCGACCTGACAGTTCCCGTGGCGACTTACACGGGCTGGAACTTGCGCCATCACAGCATCGGAAATCCCGATCTGTTCATCGGCATCACTGGGGGACTGGCGGGCTGGACGCTGCCATTTCAGAAGAATGCCGCCGACCGGGAATCCGCCGGTGACCCGCGCCGGTCGATAAGCGAACGCTACTCCGGCCGGGAGTCATACCTACAGCAGGTGCGGGTCTCCGCTCAGTCATTGGTGGATGAGGGCTACATGCTGGCGGAAGACATCCCCGGAGTGAGTGAGAGAGCCGGATTGAAGTACGACTATTTCATGGGTGAGAATCGCGCTTCTTGACCAGTCATGTAAGCGCGCCGGAAATCGATCCGGCAAAAAGGGAGTTATATCCTGAAACTACGTAAACACCTGGCCTCGGTAGTCATTCCAGCCGCATTGATTCTACTGGTGGCGGCCGTAGCCTGTGAGCCCGCCGGCCAACAGCCGTTGGACGAGGGACGTATCATGCAAGCGGTGGAGGACGAGGTCAGATTCCAGATCGAAGCGGCCAAGGAGGAGATGTCCCAGGACTTCGGCCCCAGCCAGGGTGATTTTCAATTCGAGATGATGCAACCGTTGGATGACCTGCGTTTTGAATTCGATAGCCTCAAGAACCAAGTGGAGGGGGCCGATCCCGTGTCCAGGTTCGATCTGGAGAGCCTGAGTTTGGACATTCAACAGGTTAGGTCCAGGTTTGACGGTCTGGAGTTCGAATACGCCCGGTTAGAAAGCCTGAACAATCTGCAATTTCAGGTCGACGACATAAATAACAATCTGGCACTAAGAGACCTGGATGCGGACCAGGGCTTTGACCTGGATCAACTAAGATTCGAGATCGACGAAACTACAGAAATGATTGGGGATGCCAAGAGCGAAGCTCATTTGGAACTTGAGCAACTTCCCTTGCAAGTGGAGGATTTGGAACGGGTCTTGAGTGATTTCCAAGGAAATTTTGGCCTAGAACTGGAAAGGCTCAACTCTAGGATAGACTCAGTTCAATAAAGCTGGTCGTTGACCTTGCGGGTTCGGTATCCTGACGA
>NZVX01000017.1 GCA_002698265.1 Chloroflexota bacterium
CAGGCACGGATGAAATGGTCGGGGTGGGGAGAATCGAACTCCCGACCTCCTGCTCCCAAAGCAGGCGCCCTACCGCTGGGCTACACCCCGATGTATCTGAGTTTACCACGCCTATTGGCGGCAGATGGAGTGGTGAGCTAGTCTCTCAAACAACGAACCAGCCAAGGCCAGCCGGCACCGTTAACATAATTTGCTAAATCAGGAAGTCCACGAAGTTTTTCACACCCATTGCTAGTATTTGCCAGGTTACGATTGTTGACTAGGTTAATTCCGTTATGTAAACAGATTCGTGTTCCCGATGGCGGTTCACAATACCCAGAGGGAGCCTAACGTACCAACAAATACCCCACCGAACGATCAAAGATTTTCTTCGTGTGGTTCGTTTAAATAAACATTCGTAAACTAGCGATGGGGACGGAGACGAGATGGTAGCGATGTCAACTTTTTATCAATTGGGCGACCTTGTCCGCGTTAAGACCGGGGACGGGACCCTCATTGGCCAACCGTCGGACGATGCAAAAAGGAAGGCGTCGGCTGACAGGGGCGCCAAAAACCGCCAGCATAATATGGCGAACCGGTCTGAGTCGCCGGATTCGGGCGAGACCGCCCTGGCGAAGACTTTCAAGAGGACGCCGGTCGCCAAAACGGTCCAAGTTTGTTGCAGCAGGAGTGAATATTCCATAGATTCGGCCCGGCTGAGGAATACGATGGAAAGTCCCAAGACGATCCCACTGATCATCAGAATCGTATCGTTCAGTTGCTGGGCCGCGGCGAAATTAACGCGATTCTCTTGTACCAATCCCTTTTCCTTCCGAATATCCGACGCTCTAATCGATCGTGATCAAATCAATCGTACCCAACGTTTCGGGTACGTTCAAACATACTTCGATACATAGTCGGATAGCAGACCTAGACGGCAAGGCGAGAATTCGTCGGAGGGACGGGCGCGCGAGGCAAATGGTGTAGGAAAACGGGGGAGGCATGAGGGAACTGGGGAAGTGGTACCCCCGGAGAGGGTCGAACTCTCGTCTCCGGCTCCGGAGGCCGGCACTCTATCCACTGAGCTACAGGGGCACTACACGACTAGAATAGCATGGTTAGCGAGGGGCCAACAAGGTTGCGCCCGGTACCTCCGTCCTCCCGTTTAAGCCCTCTTCCGGTGGACAAACCCCACGCCCACCACTAGACTAGTGGCACTTTCCCTCCGAGGTTGAAACATGCCCGTTTTTACGCCCGAATATCTGCATAAAGTTGCCTACCACATCTACCGCGCCAAGGGTACTCCACACGACGAAGCCGAGACCGTGGCGAGACATCTGATCAAGGCTAATTTGTCCGGCCACGACTCCCACGGAATCATCCAGACTCCGACTTATGTGGAGCGCATCGACGTCGGACACATCGTCCCCGGCGCGCCCTTTGAGATTGTCCAAGAGGCCCCCTGTACCGCTGTCATCAACGGTAACTGGGGCTTCGGGTTCGTGGTCACTGAGAAGGCCACCCGCATGGCCATCGAAAAGGCCAAGACTAATGGCGTGGCCGCCATCACCGTCCACCACCAGAGCCATATCGGCCGCTTAGGCGACTACCCGACCATGATGGCCGCCGAGGGCATGATCGGCATGATTACCGCTGACTCCGGGGCCGCGCCCAAGCACGTGGCGCCCTTTGGCGGCGTGGCCAGGAAACTGGGCACCAACCCCATCTGCATCGGCATGCCAAGCAACCTAGACGGTCCGGTACTCATGGACATGGCCTCCAGCACCGTGGCCTTGGGCAAGATCGCCCTGGCCCGCAACCGCAAGGAACAGATACCCGTGGGCTGGATCGTGGACAAAGATGGCAACCCCACGACCGACCCCAACGACTACTATTCCGGAGGGGCCATCCTTCCCGTCGGCGTCGACCAGGGCCACAAGGGCTATGCCCTCTCATTCATGGTGGAAGTCTTCTCCGGCCTGCTAACTGGCCTGGGTTTTGGCATCGACCCGGAAGGCCGTCACAATGACGGCGTGTTCATCGCCGCCTTCAACCTGGAGCACTTCAGGCCTCTGGAAGAGTTCAAGAAAGAGATAGGCGAGTTTGTTGAATTCATTAAGGACTCACCGCCCGCCGCTGGCTTCACCGAGGTGCTCTACCCCGGCGAGATCGAGTGGAACAAGGAGCAGGTACGCCGCAAAGAGGGCATCTTTGTGGAGGACGAGACCTGGGCCCAGCTCAGCGACCTGATGAAATCGCTTAACGTGGAAGCTGAAGTCGGCCAGCCGTAATCCGCAGGGAGAGATCATGAGCGATCAAGATATAAGGGAAACCTATCTGGAAGCCGGTGAATACTTCGCTAGCGTTGTCGACCAGGTCGACATTGACGGCTGGGACGAGCCTGCGCTGGGCGAATGGTGCGTCCGCGACCTGACCGGGCACACCTATCGGTCATTCACCACCGTGCTTAGCTACTCCGACAAGCCCGCCGAGAAAGTCGAACTGGAGCGGCCGGTTGACTTCTTCCTGAAGGCCTTTGAGTCTTTGGCCGACCCTAAGATGGTCGCCGAGCGGGGCCGGGCCGCCGGGCTGGAGATCATCGACGACCCCAGGATGATGGTCCGCGGCTTCGCTATGTACGTCAAGAACAAGCTGGAAGAGCTGAGCGACGATCACGTCATGGGCACGCCGGTGGGCGGGATGCGGCTAATCGACTATCTGCCCACCCGAACCTTCGAACTTATCATCCACACCATGGACCTGGCCAAGGCAGTGGGCGTGGACTCCGCTCCGCCGGATAGGGGCATGGAGACCACGCTGGGGATCCTGGGACAGATAGCCCTCTACCGGGGCTGGGCGCCCTCGCTGGTACTGGCCGCCACAGGCCGCGGAGTGTTACCAGACAGTTTTTCGGTGCTGGGTTAGGGCCCGAATCAAGCATCGGATTCGTTGACGGAATCCGTCGCACCGCGTTGCCCGGCCACAGGCCTTATGCTATAATCTTCGAGACGTAAAAGAAGAGAAGAGAGAGAAGCGAACACACATCAGATGCTAGACGGAGACACCAAAGCACGGATCATCAAGGAATACCAGATAAACGACAAAGATACCGGTTCCGCGGAAGTCCAAGTCGCCGTGCTCACGGAAAATATCAAACAGCTAACGGAACATCTGCGGCAACACAAGAAGGACGTCCACTCACGGCGCGGGCTTCTTGGTATGGTTTCCCAGAGACGTAGACTCCTCAAGTACCTCGACGCAGAAGACGTAAACCGCTACCAGACACTGATTTCCAGGCTTGGCCTGCGGCGTTAACTCCCCTCAGAACAACACCCTAGATGGGTGTTGTTTCTCGTCTAGCCCTCCCCCCATCTATCGATTGCGCACGTTATTTATTGCGAGGTTGCCCTAGGCATATTATGGCTACAGAAATAGCTAATCCCACGTCGGTCTCAAGAGAGATCGGCGGCAAGACCCTTACCATTGAGACCGGGAGGCTGGCTAACCAGGCCCACGGCAGTGTGACTGTCACTTACGGCGAGACCATCGTTCTCGTCACCGCAGTGATGTCCAGCAGGCCCCGGGCTGAGGACATCGACTTCCTGCCCTTGACGGTCGACTACGAAGAGAGGATGTACTCCGTTGGCAAGATCCCGGGGAGTTTCTTCCGTCGGGAAGGCCGTCCCGGACAGGACGGTATCCTGGCCTCCAGGCTCACCGACCGGTCCATTAGGCCCTTGTTTCCCAAGGGTTTGCACAATGACATCCAGATCACCCTGACGATCCTTTCGTCCGACATGGAGAACCCGCCCGAGGTACTGGGCATGATCGGCGCATCAGCCGCAATCTCCATCTCCCAGATTCCCTTCAACGGACCCATCGCCTCCTGCCGTATCGCCTACATCGGCGGCGAATACGTCGTTCATCCGACCTATGAGCAGAGCAAGGAGAGCACGCTCAGCATGGTGGTCAGCAGCTCCCGTGACGCCATCTTGATGGTTGAAGCCGGCGCCAACGAGGTCTCCGAAGAGGTGATCCTGGAGGCCATCGGCAAGGCGCAGGAAGCAAATACCGCCGCCATCGACATGATTGAAGAGCTTGCCGGAAAAGTCGGCAAGCCCAAGGTTGAAGCCGACTACGACCAGGCCGGCGCCGAAGCCATCATCGCCAAGATCAAAGAGGTCGTCGGCTCCCGCTGGAGCGACCTGCTCGCCCGCAACCCCGGTATGTATGAGATGGACGACGGCGAACACGAGATTTCCGCGCTGGTAACTGAAGCGCTTAAAGACGACTACTCCAAGAACGCCATCAGCGACGGCTTCAAGGCCGTGTTCCGGGAGGCCGTTCGAGGCCGCATCCTGCAAGAGCATGTTCGTTCTGACGGCCGTGCACTGGATCAGGTCCGGCCTATCACATGCGACACCGGCATCCTGCCCCGCACCCACGGCACGGGGCTGTTCACCAGGGGCGAGACTCAGGTTTTGTCCATCGTTACGGTGGCCTCTCTGAGCTTGAAACAGACCATCGACTCCGTCGGCCCTGACAACACCAGACGGTTCATGCACCACTACAACTTCCCGTCCTACTCCACCGGCGAAGCCCGGCGGGCCATGTCCCCGGGACGCCGGGAGATTGGGCATGGGGCCTTGGCCGAACGGGCCATAGCGCCGGTACTGCCTTCCGAAGACGACTTCCCTTACGCTATCCGGATCGTCTCCGAGTGCCTGAGCTCCAACGGCAGCACCTCCATGGGTAGTGTCTGCGGCAGTTCGCTAAGCCTGATGGACGCCGGCATCCCGATCAAAGCCCCAGTGGCCGGAATCGCCATGGGCCTGATCACCGGCGACGACGGCGAGTACGCCATTCTCAGCGACATCCAAGGTTTGGAAGACTTCCTGGGCGACATGGACTTCAAAGTGGCGGGCACCGACGCCGGCGTCAACGCCCTCCAGATGGACGTCAAGACCACTCATCTGACCCCGGCGATCCTGAAAGAAGCCTTGGAGCAAGCGCGACAGGGCCGGCTGCACATCATGGGTAAGATGAACGAAGCGATATCCGAGGTGCGGGGCCAGATGAGCGAACACGCCCCCAAGATGATCCGCATGAAGATCGAAGTCAGCAAGATTGGTGCCCTCATCGGCCCCGGCGGCCGCGTGATCCGGGCGATCATCGAGGAGACCGGCACCAGCATCAATGTGGAAGACGACGGCTCGGTGACCATCGGCGGTGTGGACGCAACTATGCTGGAACTAGCCCAGTCCAGGGTTGACGCCCTCACCCGTGAACTGGCCATCGGCGACATATTCACCGGCAAGGTGGTCCGCCTGACCAACTTCGGCGCCTTCGTGGAACTGGTCCCGGGCAAGGATGGCTTGATCCGCAACGGCGACCTTGGCGATATGGAAGAAGACCTGGCGGAGGGGCAAGAGCTCACGGTGATCATCCGCGAGATCGACTCCCAAGGACGGGTCAACCTGTCCCGCAAGGCCCTGTTCGGCGACGACAGCCCCCTTGCTCCTAGACCCGAGCCCAGCGGCGGTTTCAATAGAGACCGGGGCGGGGATCGGGGCGGAAGCGGTGGCTTCGGCGGAGGACGCGGAGGTGATCGTGGAGGTCCTGGCGGCGGAGGCCGTGGACCGGGTGGACCCGGCCGTGGTCCCGGAGGCCCGGGTGGCGGCGGACGCTTCCAAGGCGGAAACCGCTAATCGCACATCGATAAACTAGCAAACCAACAGCCCCGCCCTTCCGCAAGCGGAAGGACGGGGCTGTTTTTTCGCGTTCTAAAGGCTACGGGTTATCACGTGCTATTATCAGAAGTGGACTGGCCCGGTGAATTTTGGCTTATGCGGAGAGGTGGTTCGACGTGCTCACCACGAACGATTCTTGCACCCCGTTCGTCCTGAGCCTGTCGAAGGGTGCGCATAAGTCATGCTAGGTGTGATTAACCCCGCTCAGCAGAAACTCCATTTAGGAGCAAACATGGCGTCGATAAAAGTTGTGATCAGTGGAATAACCGGGAAGATGGGCCTTGAAGCGGTGGCCGCTGTGTCCCGCGAGAGCAATCTCGAATTGGTGGGCGGCACTTGCAAACAAGACCGGGGATGGCCAACCCTGAGCACTCCCCACAGCACGGCGGTCCCTCTTTCCACCGACCTGAACGCGATGCTGGAACAGACCAAGCCGGACGTGTTGGTGGACTTCACCAACTCCGCCGTGGCGATGGAGGCTGCCGCCAAAGCCGCCGTCCGGTCGATCAACATCATCATGGGCGCCAGTGGGTTCACCGAGGACCAACTGAAGCAGCTCGACGCCATGGCCAACGACAACGGCGTCGGCATCATCGTCGCGCCTAACTTCGCTCTGGGAGCCATCGTCCTCAAGAAGTTGGCGGAACAGGCGGCGCCCTACTTCGACTATGTGGACATCATCGAGTCCCACCACGAGGCCAAGATCGACTCGCCTTCCGGGTTCGCGCTGGCCCTGATGCGTAGTCTTGGCGAGAACAAACATTTCACCCGAAACCAGCCGGAGAAAGAAAACCTGCCCAACACTCGCGGCGGTGAGCACAACGGTATCTCGGTTCACAGCATCCGCATGCCTGGCAAGAGCGCCCACCACGAGGTAGTCTTCGGCGCGGCGGGACAGACCGTGTCCCTGCGCCACGACACCCTGGATCGCAGTTGTTACATGCCCGGCGTGCTGCGCTGCATCCGCGACGTTGTAGGCCATCCGGGCCTTGTGATAGGCTTGGAGAACGTGCTCGGGCTTTAGTCTGAAATCAGCCTAAAGTCAGGCACGAATCCTAGAGTTAACAGAGAACCGAAAGTGCAGGACCTTACCATCGCCGTAGTCGGCGCCACCGGGGCGGTAGGCGCCGAGTTCCTCCGCATCGTTGAAACCCGCTATCCCGACTTGCCCAAGCTGAAGCTGCTGGCTTCCAGCCGCTCGGCCGGGAAGCATATCAGCGTGGGCGGGAAAGACCTGGTTGTGAAAGAGGCGACGGAGAGGTCTTTTGACGGCGTCGATTTGGCCTTCATATCGGCCAGTTCGGCTGTCAGCCACCAATTCGCGCCGGCTGCTGTGGCCGCGGGCGCAGTGGTCATCGACGACGGTTCCGCGTTCCGCATGGAAGAGACCGTTCCGCTGGTGGTTCCCGAGGTGAATGGGGCTGACGTTGAATGGCACCAGGGAATCATCTCCATCCCCAACTGCTCCACCACACCCTTGGTGATGGCTGCCCATCCGTTACACCAGGTGAACGCCATCAAGCGCATCGTGGCGGACACGTACCAGTCGGTCTCCGGAGCGGGCGGCGGGGCCATGGCCGACCTGCGCGAACAATCAGAACGGCTGCTGAACGCCGACTCCAATACCAGCAAGTCGGGCGAGGGCCAGATAGCTTACAACGTGGTGCCCCAGATCGACCGGTTCCTGGACAACGGCTACACCTTTGAAGAACAGAAGATGCGTCAGGAGTCGCAGAAGATCCTGCACGCCCCGGAGATACAGATATCCGCTACCTGCGTGCGGGTGCCGGTGTACGTCTCTCATTCCGCATCGGTACATATCGAGTTCACGCGGCCGATGCCTGTGGATGAGGCGCGGGACCTTTTAAGAGCCATGCCCGGCATAACCGTGCTGGACAGCCCTGAGGGCGGCGAATACCCCATGCCCTGGGACGTGGCTGGCGAGGACGACGTGTTCGTGGGACGCATCCGACAGGACATATCCCATCCCAACGGGCTGGTGCTCTGGATCGTGTCCGACAACCTGCGGAAAGGCGCGGCCTTGAACTCGCTCCAGATCGCCGAGGAACTGGTATCCAGAGGCCGTCTGAAGCCAAAGCACACCAGCGGAGTGACCGGCTAAACCGTACAACAGCGGTTAGGGACACTCTGCAGAACGGCCGGTATTCGGCCGTTTTTTCTTGCATGACCCAAAGGGATGCGATGTCAGGTTTTCACGAGTATAATGCAACGAATCTAGGGCCCGGATGCTTTCCAGGTATCGACTAGCGAAGGCAACTACAGGAGGCGGACATGGCGGAGATAGGTAGGCTACTCACAGCGATGGTTACTCCCTTTGACGAAAAGGGTGCGGTCGACTTTGAGCAGGCTAAGAAGCTCGCCCATGCCCTTCTCGACTCGGGCAGCGACGGCGTCGTCCTTTCCGGCACGACCGGAGAATCTCCCACCCTGACCACCGACGAGAAGATGCGCCTCTTCAGCGAGGTCAAACAGTCGGTGGGTGACAAGGGTGTAGTCATCGCCGGGACCGGCACTTACAGCACGGCCGAGAGCATAGAGCTTAGCCAGGAAGCGGAGAAACAGGGTGTGGACGGCCTGCTGCTTGTGGTGCCCTATTACAACAAACCGCCACAGGAAGGGATGTACCAGCACTTCAAGGCCATCGCGGGCAACACTAACCTGCCTTGCATCGTCTACAACATCATGGGCCGTACCGGCGTGAACATGACCGATGAGACGACCATACGGCTCAGCCAGATCGATAACATCGTCGGCACCAAGGAAGCCAGCGGCGACATGAACCAAATCGCCCGCATCATCCAAGGCGCCGGCCCTGACTTCAGGGTCTGGAGCGGCGACGACAACCAGACCTTCTTGATCATGTCCATGGGTGGCTACGGCGTAGTCAGCGTGGTGTCTCACCTAGTGGGGAACCAGATCAAACACATGATGGGCCTGCTGCTGGAGGGGGATATCGAAGGCGCAGCAACCGAGCACCGCCGTCTACTCCCCATCTTCCTTGGCATGTTCACCGAGTCCAACCCCATCCCGGTGAAATACGCGGTAAACCACCTCGGTCTGAATGTCGGCGGACCCAGGCTGCCTTTGGTGCCGCCCAGCGAGAAAGCAGTTGCCCAGATCGAGAAATTACTGGACGAATTCGATATTGACCTGCCAGTCTCGGCTTAGGCGCCGGCCGGAAAACCGATACGCAGGGGCAGGTCTCTGACCTGCCCTTTTCTTTGCCATGTTGGTTGGATAAACGAAGAGGATACGGGGAAAGCCACGTAGTGGGCGAACGTCTTGGCGGGTTGAGAACTCGCCCCTACGGGGCTGCGCGGGTGCGAGAAGAACCGACTAGGTAAATACCGGCTCCACCTGGATGGTCTCGGCGCGGCTAGGGCCGGTGGAGATTATCTGGGCCCGGCAACCGACCAGTTCCTCGATCTTGTGTACGTAGGCCAGTGCGTTCTCAGGGAGTTGGGATAGCTCGGTGGCGCTGGCGGTAGGTTTGTCCCAGCCAGGCATCTCCTCGAAGACCGGTTTGCAACGGGCCAGCAACCCAGTGTTAGCCGGGAAGCGGTCCAAACGCTCGCCGCTCACTTCGTATCCAACACAGACCTTGACCGAATCGAACTCATCTAGGATGTCGAGGCGGGTCAGCACTATTCCGGTGAATCCATTGATCAACTGACTGTATTTTGCGGCCACGCCGTCGAACCAGCCGATGCGCCGCGCCCGGCCGGTGGTTACGCCGAACTCCTGTGCTTTCTCTCGGATCTCTTCGGCCTCGTCGTCTGTAATTTCCGAGGGCATGGGTCCGCTCCCCACTCTGGTGGAGTAGGCTTTGAAAACGCCCAGGACTCCCTTGATGGCCTGGGGGTTCAGTCCCAAGCCGGTGCAGGCACCGCCGATGGATGGAGAAGAAGAGGTTACGTACGGGTAGGACCCGTGGTCGATGTCGAGAAGGGTTCCCTGGGCGCCCTCCAGCAGTACTCTTTTGTTCTGGCTGAGCAAGTCCTGGACCAGTTGCTCGGTGGCCATGGCGTAGGGGGCCATATGGTCAGCCCAGATGCGGCACTTGGCCAGCACGTCATCCAACGCCAGAGCCTTTCCGCCATAGACCTTGGTGATCAGGGCGTTCTTATGCTCGAGGACCTGTGTCACCATGGGAACCAAAGCTTCCCAGTCCAAGAGGTCGCCAATGCGTATGCCCATGCGGCCCGTCTTGTCCATGTATGCAGGCCCGATGCCCCGGCCGGTGGTGCCGATGGCCGCATCGCCCCGGGCTTCTTCTTCTAAGGCGTCTAAGACGACGTGGTAGGGCATGATGACGTGTGCGCGTTCGCTGATGACCAGCTTGCTGGTGTCGATGCCCCGCGCTCCGATCTCTGCAAGTTCGTTGACCAAAACATCGGGGTCGACAACCACTCCGTTGCCGATAATCCCATAAACATCGGGCCAACAGATGCCTGAAGGGACCAGATGTAGCTGGAAAGTGCCCTTTTCGTTGACTACAGTGTGACCGGCGTTATTCCCGCCTGCATAACGGACTACGCTGTCAACGTTCCCGGCAAGGTAATCGATCACCTTCCCCTTGCCCTCGTCACCCCATTGGCCGCCGATTACGGCGTATGCCGGCATCCCTAATAGCCCGCCTTACAAAAAAACATACCCGTCCCCAGGAATGGAAAAGAGCTACACGAGTATAGCAAAACCATTTTCCTTGCGAAAGGGATTGCACGCAAGGCGGTTAGCCTCGAATTGCGGGGCCGTTTCACTGGATTTGATTAGTTCGGGCGAGATTGACCGGTTGACACCCAATTTCAGCGCCAACTATAATCCGCGCGCGCTGCTCAAGGGGTAGAATGGAAACGCGGCCTCGCGGCCCAAGCAAACACCTCAGGATCGGATATTTATCATGGCTCTCAGAGAGAAACTGGAAGAAGACATCAAGACCTCCATGCGCAACCGCGATCAGGCCCGCCTAGACGCACTGCGTTTCCTAAAATTCGCTGTACAAGCCGTGGAGAAGGAACAGAAGAAGGAATTGGACGACGCCGGCATGATCGAAGTGGCCACCAAACAGGCCAGCGACCGCCGGGACAGCATCAAGGCCTTCGAAGAAGGCGGAAGGGACGCAATGGCCGCCAAGGAGTCTGCGGAGCTGGTTGTACTGGAGGAATTCCTGCCGCCCCAGATGTCCCCCGAAGAGATCGGAAAAATGATCAAAGACACCGCCTCCGAGATTGGCGCGGCGTCCATACAAGACAAGGGCAAGTTAATGGGCAAACTCATGCCCCAGGTGCGCGGCAAAGCCGATGGCACAGTAGTGAATCAGATGGCCACCGAGTATCTGGAGTCGCTGGCCTGATGGTGGGTTGCTGATATGCGATTCGGTATTCTGGTGTTCCCAGGCACTTGGAGCGACACCGACTGTTACTACCAGGTAAAGGACATCCTGGGACAAGACGCCGATTACGTTTGGCATGACGAAACCAGCTTGGACGCCTTCGATTCGGTGATCCTGCCCGGCGGATTTTCCTACGGCGACTACCTTCGTCCCGGCGCAATGGCCCGGTTCTCCCCGGTGATGGACGCCCTAAATAAATTTATTGCGTCCGGCCGGACGGCCATCGGCATCTGCAACGGGTTCCAGATACTCTGCGAGTCGGGTCTTTTACCCGGCGCCTTGCTCCCCAACCAACACCTGGAATACCGCTGCCAGCCGACCAACCTGCGCACCGAGCGGACGGATACTCCCTTCTCACGTTCCTGTAAACCGGGTCAGCTGTTGGACGTTCCCGTTTCCCACGGGGAGGGTAATTATTTCGCCGACGCCGAAACCCTGATTCAGCTTGAAGAAGATGGGCGGGTGCTCTTCCGTTATTGCGACGCCTCCGGGCAAGTAACTGAGGACTCCAACCCCAACGGCTCGGCCAACAACATCGCCGGTATCATAAACGAAGCCGGCAACGTTCTGGGGATGATGCCGCACCCGGAACGGAGCTGCGAAGCGATTCTAGGCAGCACCGACGGCAATCTGATCTTCCAGTCCATCATCGAAAGCCAAAGGCAGGGCTAGCCAGCCCGATGGCGGCCGTTGGGCTATCTATCCTTGCCGCCTTCGGATTCGCCAGTTCGGCAATCCTCTCCCGCCAGGGCATGCAGGCGATATTTCCCCTTCCGGGAGTCATGGTCTCCCTGTTTTTCAGTTTCCTGCTTGCGTCCGCAATGGTGCTCATATTCGCGTTCTCGGACATCAGCGGAATACCTCAGGTAGCGGTACTCTGGATCCTTGCTCTGGGGGTCATGAACTTCCTGGGCGGCCGGTCCCAGAACTTTCTGTCGGTCAATCTGATTGGCGCCTCACGGGCTAGTTTGTTCGTATCGTCGCAGGCGCCCTTCGCTGCAATCTTCGCCATCACATTCACCGGGGAGACCATCCACCCGCTGGTGGCCCTAGGTACCGTGGCAGTGGTCGGCGGCCTGCTTTTCGCCAGTGGGGACTCCATCCGGGAAGGTTGGCGGACCGACAAATCATTCTTGATCGGCTACCTGATGGCCCTGGGAGCCGGGGCTTCATACGGGGCGACCAACGTGATGGCCAAACATACGCTGGGGATATATGACTCTCCGCTGATGATGACCGCCTTCAGCATGTTGATCGGGCTCGTGGTGCTATCGCCGTTGGTAGGCGCAAGCGCTGTCCATAGCGGCGTCATCCGGCCCAGAAGCCCAGGTGGCCCGGAAAGCCATGCCTTGCTTCGGTCGTTGTTGTCTTTTAAGTACGTGGCGCTGGCCGGAATAGCATCGGGAGTAGCGGTGATCTCCTGGTACTTCGCGGTGCAAAGGGCCGATGTGGTGGTGATCAGCCCCATAGTCTCCAGCAGTCCATTGGTGACCCTCTTCCTGGCTCACCTGTTCTTGACCAGGCTGGAGCGGGTAACCCGGCGGCTGGTCTTCGGGGCTTTGCTCACCGTGGCCGGGGTTGGATTTGTGGTGGTGGGCAGCCAACTGTGAACGGGTTGGGCTGGGACTAGATGGACGCGATAGCACTCTCTCTGCTTTCTGGATTAGGGTTCGGAAGCGCCGCCGTCTTGGCCAGGTTTGGCATGCAGGGCATGAGCCCTCTGTCCAGCACTCTGCTCTCGGTGGTGGTCAGCTTCCTACCTACGCTCCTCTTAGCACTAATCTTCGCCTTATCCGACATCAAGGCCCTGCCCGCCGTGGCGCTGTTCTGGTTCTTTCTGCTGGGAGTTATCAATTTCCTGGGCGGAAGGAACTTCAGTTACCAGGCCATCGGACGCATCGGCGCATCGCGGACGGCCGCTGTTCTGAGCACGTCCGCGGTATTCGCCGCCATCTTCGCCATCACAATCACCGGCGAACGGCCGCATTTCGTGGTTCTGCTGGGCACTTTTACCGTAGTCTTGGGACTCACTGCCGCTCTGGGCAACTCCATTCGAGATGGTGTGAACGACAACCGGGGCGCCCTGATCGGTTTGGGCCTGGCCTTGGTGGCGGCAGCGTCCTATGGAGGCACCAACGTCATAGCCAAGGAGCTGACCGAGGAGTATGGCTCCCCTTTGATGGTCTCCGCGTTCGGGCTGTTCTTCGGAATAATATTGCTTTCGCCATTGGCTGGAATCAAGACTGTCCGGGAGGTCCGGGATTCCAGAGGGAGACCGGCGTTCGCAGTGTCCGCCGGTCTCTCCGGGTTGGCCGCGGCCACCGGAGTAGGCGCTCTCTATTTTGCGTTGCAACGGGCCGATGTTACCGTGGTCTCGCCGATAGTATCCACCAACCCCATAGTCACGCTGGTCCTTGCCCAGATATTTATCTCCCGTATGGAAAACCTGACCAAGTGGCTGTTCATAGGCGTGGGCATCACGGTGGCTGGAGTGATCGTCGTGACAGTGGGAAGCACGCTCTAGCGCCTTTGCTTGCCCTGTATCGCCACGCCTGCCCAAGCTACCGGCTTTGTGGCATAATTGGGCGCAGGCCACCAATGGGCCATACCGGCCTAATTCCCATCGGAAAGAGGAGCCTCATGCCAGGAAAGATCAAGACGAAACAGATCAACCATGTCACCACCATGGTCAAAGACACCGCCCGGGCCATGAAGTTCTACAACGATCTCCTGGGCATCAAGCAGATCGAGAGTCAGGTACCGAACCCGGAAATTACCTGGCTGCAACTGGACAACGGGATCATGGTGCACTTGATCGAGACCGACGAAGCGCCGGTTAAGCCGGAGAACACGCACCACGCCTTTGAGGTCGAGGACTTTGAAGGCACCATGAAGATCCTGGAAGAGAACGGCTATGAGATTATGCGCCACGGCGTCAGGTTTGACGGCCAGGCGTTCTTGTTCACCCACGACCCAGACGGCAACCGGGTGGAGTTCTGCACCGGTTCCGGTTACTTTCCCGCCCCTGGCCGCCCCGCCTAAGCGGGCACAGCCGGGTTTAGTACGAGTCGTACTACGCCTGCCACCTTAGGATTCGGCAAGACCCGCATATTTCAAGGAGACAACGTGTTCGAAAAGATTCAACATATGGGCTATCTGACCCCGGACTTGGACGAAGCCGTCGCTTGGTTCGAGAGGTCATTTGGCGCGGTCAACGCCGGCGGCGGGCCTTTAGGCCAGAGCTATGCCATGCCTAGCGGCGGGCGCAACGCCTATATGCTCTTCGGAAATGCCGAGGCTGAACTGCTGGAGCCGGGGGACAAGACTGGCCTATCATCCGGCGAAGTCTTAACCATGCATCACGTAGGTTACGTAGTGGCCGATATCAACCGGGCGATCGACGACCTCACCGCCCGTGGATTCAAGTTTGCCGCCGACAAGCCCAACGTGAACGTGCTGGGCCAAACGCTGCTGTATTTCGACTCCACGACCACCAACGGCGTCAAGATGCACATTACCCAGTTGCCCGGAGAGCCGGTGGCATCGAACAACGGCCTAGAGATAGAGCGCATCGTCCACGCAGGCTACCGGGTAAACGACCTGGAAAAGGCCATCAAGTGGTACGTGGATAATTTCGACGGGGAGCACTTGGGCGGCGGTCCGTCCCGCAGCGGCGGACGCAACGCCTTTGTGAACTTTGGCCAGGTCCAGGTGGAACTGATCGAGCCCGGAGACCCCGCCAGCATTGGCAATGACCACGTCATGGACCACGTGGGCTACGTGGTTGGCGACATCCCTTCCTGCATCGGAGAGTGCGAATCCCACGGACTGAAATTCGTCTCCGACACGCCCATCACCAACTCCATTGGCCAGCAGGTGCTGTACTTCGAGACCGACACCAGCATGAACTCGCGGATGCACCTGACCCGGCTGCCTGACTAGGCCCGAGCCGAGCAGCCTCACCATGCAACCGAACCAAGTACGCAACATAATCCTGGTGGGGTTCATGGCTTCGGGGAAAAGCAGCGTGGGGCGGGCCGTTTCCCGCCGCTGCGGCTGGCCCAGGGTCGACGCCGACGAAGAGATTGTGTCCAGGGCCGGGAAACCTATCGCCGACATATTCCGCGACTCGGGAGAGGACGCCTTCCGGGAATTGGAACGGACGGTGGTGACCGACATCTGCAGAGAAAGCGGCAATATCATAGCCGCCGGCGGAGGGTCGTTCATCGACGACGAGAACCGTCAGACGATGCTGGACGGCGGGACGGTCTTCTACCTCAGCGCCCGCCCAGAGACCATCCACCGCCGTGTGACCAAAGGAAACCCCAACGCGCCGGTGCGGCCTCTGCTGGGCGCGGGCAATCCCCTGGAACGGATCACCGAATTGCTGGCTCAGCGAACAGCTGCCTACTCCCAGGCCCACCACTCGGTAGAGACAGACGGCCTGACCCCGGACCAAGTCGCCCAGGCCATATTGAAGATCTGCGGACCGAGACTTTCGAGAAAGGCATAGGCCGGTGAAGCTATACCGAATCAGGTGTATGCTTTGCGGGCTATCGTTCATCGCCTTGATCATTTCATAAGGCCAGCGAGGCGAGGGTCATACCGTTCCGGATTTCAGCGAAACCAGGTGACCTATGCCTATTTGCTTGAATGGACACGCACGGTTCCGCGCCGGATGCGGGGCCTGTGAAGCCGGCAACTACCGGTATGAAGGAACGGCAGGCGGCGGCGCCATAGGCCCCGTCCGAGCGGACGCACACCGTCACGTCCAAACCGGCCGAGCTGCCCGTAATCCGATTTTAAGGCCGGTTTTTGGCACGCAGCCTACGACCACATGATCGAGTCGCATCCGGGGACCACGGTTTCAGCACGTATCCAACAACACCTTGAATACCTCCTTGAAGAAAGCTCGGTCCCCGAGTTGGATGAAGAGGAATTATCAGCTTTACTTTTTCTGCCTGGGCAGGTAAACGAAAATTCCTCGGTCTTCTCTCGGCACGCTTTCGTGCCCCAACAACAGAACACGGATCTCTGTAGTCGTTGTTCAAACTCTCGCAGCGCACTGATCCACTTGATCGACGACGGATGGCACCAGCCGCAAGCTGAAACGCCCGATCAGGCCGGCCGGAACCCCAACCGTGAATGGGCCAGCGGCCCATTTCCAAGGCATGTCGCCCAGGGAACTGGAGTCTGAAAGGCAGCGGACGCTGCGTCTGGCGAAGCGCAGAGGGCGCTCGAAGTGGATGCCTGTGACCGTGGTGATCCTTGGGATTGTCGGAGCGGCAATGGCTGCCGGCTATTTTCTGGCAGAGAGTGGAACTGAAGAGTTAGCCATTACCAATATTCCCAATGAGCCGGCTGATCCTTCCAAGCCGGTTGCGTAGGTTCCGAGTCCTGATAGCGACGCGATTCTGGTCCCGTTGGCAACACCCTCCAACACCCCAACCTCTAAAAGGACTCCGGTACTATTTACACCGACTCCAATTATGCCGACTCCCTACTCCGACGCTCAATGAGCTGTTCCAGTTGGTTGACAGCGGACAATGGAGCGAAGAAGAAACACGTCGGGAATTGGAAAGGCGGTCTGCAGATGCCCCGATCGAATCTCCGAAGTTGGCAACGGCAGCAGTCCCAACACCGACGGCCTCGCCGCGTTCGTTGGATAGGGGCAGCGCAGAGTGGATTACCACACTCAAGTTCGCAATCCATCAGCTAGTTAATTTTGAACGTCAACAAAGTTCACTATCAGTATTAAGCCAGGACGCGGAGCTTGCTGCCATCGCTCGCGCTCACAGCAAAGACATGGCGCTGAACGATTTCTTTGAACACGAGAACCTCGCCGGCCAAACCGCCGCCGACCGGGGGAACGATGTCGGATATAGGTGTTTCAAAGATTTCGGGAGTTTTTACACGGAG
>NZVX01000018.1 GCA_002698265.1 Chloroflexota bacterium
GCGACATCAAACCCGGCCCGGGCCAACAGCCCGCCGTAGCAACCGCCGATCCCTCCTGCACCCATGACCGCTATTCGCATAGATATGTCACCATCAGACCGGCCATCCTAAATGACTCCGTCCGACTGCATCAATTCCAGGTCTTCTTGGCTGACTCCGCCGATGGAGCAGAGTATCTCTTCGTTGTTGGCGCCTAAGAAGGGCGGTTGTATATTCGGTGTTTCGGCCGATCCGGCAATCTTGATGGGCGTGTTGACCGTCCTGAACATGCCGCCCAGGTTGTTGCCGCCGTTGATGAACATCCCCCGGGCTTCCAGGTGGGGGCACTGGTCCAGATCGGCCTGGTCCTGTACTATCCCCATGGAATAACCGATCTCGGTCAGTTGGCTGGCTACTTCTGCCTTGGTCCGTACTGAAGTCCAGGCTTCTAATTCCGGGACAAAGTTGTTCATGTAGAAATCGCCGCTGACACCGATGCCTAGATAGCGATCATCTTCGATTAGGTCTTCCCGGTCCATGAAACGCCAAAGGACCTTCCATTTCTCCGGTCCGCCGGCTCCGGCAAGCACCACATAACCGTCGTTGGCTTTCAGCGCCAATTGGGCGCTCAGCATGTTGTTTCGCTCTCGACCAGATACCATGCCTGTCGCCTGATAAAAGGGCATGGTGCTGGTCATATGAGTAGCCATGCAGTCGTACATCGCCATATCAACGAAGGCGCCTTCGCCGGTGCGGTGGCGGGACTCCAGGGCCATCATGGTTCCCAGGGCTGCCCAGACTCCGGGCACCGAGTCTCCTATGTTGTCGCCCACCATCTGCGGCCCGCCGCCCGGTTCACCGGTGACGGTCATCCAACCGCCCATCCCCTGGACGCAGGGATTGTTGGCCGGCCAGTCGGAGTATGGTCCCGGAGCCGGCCCATCGGGGTCGCCGTAGCCAGTGAGGCTAGTATAGATCAGGGCGGGGTTCAACTCTTTTAGGACGTCGTAACCCAGGCCGAGACGCCGGAGGGCGCCCGGACCCCAATTGTCCAACAGGATGTCCGACTCTTTGACCATACGCTCAAAGGCCGCTTTGCAGCGAGGATCGCGAAGATCCAAGGCCACGCTTTTCTTGTTGCGGTTGAGGCCCAGATAGCGTGCGCTTACCCTTGCGCCGTCCTCGCCGTCGATGAACGGGCCGTTACTGCGGCCGCGCTCTCCGATACCAGGGCGCTCGATCTTGATGACTTCTGCGCCCATGTCGGCGAGGATCATCGAGCAGAATGGACCGGCAACGATATGGGTGACATCCATGACTCTGATGCCTTCAAGAGGTAGAGGGGGAGCGCTAGGTTTGGTGGCCATGGCCTAGCTTCCGGCCTGAAATTCGGTTGTGTCCAGACCCAAACCCTGCGCCCCGAAGCGCTTGCCGTTCAGAACGTACCTGGCCGTCGGGTCCTTCAGCCGCTCGGCCTGTTTCTCGGAGAGCGGCCGTATCTGGCCGGGAACGCCGATGACCAAAGAGTTGTCCGGAACTTTCCCACGGACGATGGCGCCGGCGCCGATGAACACATGGTCGCCGACATCGGTGTCCTCCAGGAGCACGGCGTTCACGCCGATGAGTACGTTGCTGCCGACTTTGCCGCCGTGGACCACCGCGCCGTGGGTCAATAAAACGTTGTCGCCCAGCTCCAGATGGTCGTCCGTGTGGAGGACTGCGTTGTCCTGGATTGAGCAGTCTTTGCCGATGATGATGTCGCCGTAATCGGCACGGATCACTGCGCCGGGCCAGATGCTGGTGCCCTCTCCGATGACCACGTCGCCGACGATGTAGGCGGCTTCACTGACGAATGCTGACGGGTGTATCCGGGGCTTTTTTCCATCTAATGGGCGGATCAAAATGTTCCTCCAACATAGGCAGATGGGAGTAGTTCGTGGCTTACCCAACCGAGTGGAGGAATCAGGGGGAATCATCCATGAGACGGTCCGGTGGCGACGGAACATCAAGGCGGGAGCCTGGGTAAGAATACACTCCTACGCCGAGAACCGCCACTTTTCGTGCCTAAAACTACTTTTTCCGAGCACGAGGGTCAAAGGCCGAATACGCCGGTCAGCCAGTCTGCTCCGGCGTTGCAGGCATAGGCGAACACGAGGAATTTCAACACTTTCCCGACCCACACCACCACCAGGAATCCCCAGATGGGATAACGCAGCGCGCCGGCGGCGAGTCCGACTACGTCGAAAATCGGGTTGGGTATCAGCGATACAACGAACAGCAGCAACCAGCCCCGGCGGCGCATCCAGTTTTCCAGCCAATGGTACATGCGGCTTCGGGCCAGCACGTCGCGGCTGGTGTAGCCCAGGTAGTATCCGCTCAGTTCTCCCACCGATTCGGCGGACCCGGCGATGAGTCCAACTAGGAACGGGTTGAGAAATAAAGCGGTTCCGCAAGCGGTCGCAAGGGCCGGGACCGGGATCAAGAGGCCGGCGCTGGCGACCAGCGCGCTTAGGGCCACCGCGCCGTAACCAACCTGGTCCGCGCCAAAGTCGTCGCGGAGCAGGAGGGCGGCAACGATGGCGGCGATGACCACCGCCAGGATCCCCAGCCGGACCAGGTTCTCCGGATCACGCCAATCGATCTGGCCCAAACGCCGCATCAACATGCGTGTTGGGCTGCCTGGGCCGGGCCGCCCTTTAAACTATCGGTCAGCATAAGATTGAATAGGTCAGGTTTCTCCATCTGAGGCCAGTGATCGCATTCGGGAACGACGTGAACGATGCTACCCGGCAGTTCCCGGCGGACCTCTTCAGCGCCCCAGACGGTCATCAATGGCACTTTGGAGTCCTTCAGACGCTGGATGATGTATTCCCGCTGGCGCAACCCCCGCAGGGTGATGCTGGAACGGATGGAACGCAGTACCGCCATCCGCGCGCCGGGGAGTTCCTTCAAGCGGTTGATCTCCGGAAGAAGTTTTTCCAATATGTCGGGCGGCCGGTAGAACAGGCGCCTGGTGAGCCCCGTCTTGCTGTTCAATCTGGGTTGATACAAGATCTCGCCCAAGATTGGGAGCGAGATGATCCGGAGCAACCAAGACACCCTCCGGCCAAACCCTCCCGAGGCAACCAACGCGATCTTCTCCACCATTTCCGGGTGTTCTAGGGAGAACAGACCGGTGAACAGACCCCCGGCAGAATTTCCCACCAGGGACAGCTTATCGATCCCCAACTCTTGGGTGAAGTCGTAGACGAATTCGGCGGCCGAATCGGGGTCGTATTCCAAGTGTCCGGGTCTGTCGGACTCTCCGGAGCCAGGCATGTCCGGAGCGATCACCCGGAACCCGGCGTCGGCCAGAGGATCGATGTTGCGGTACCAGGACAGCAGTGAATCACACAGGTAATAGAGCATCAACACCACGGGGCTGTCTCGGGCCTCAAGGTAGCGGATATTCAACCCCCAGACGTCGGATGTTTTGTAAACCGATTGCTGCATCAACTCCCAGACCTGGACCCATCTCAAAAGGCGGGCTCTTACGTTCGTCCTGAGCCCCGTCGAAGGGCCGCGTAAGTCATATCCCTCGTAGAATTCGCCCACCCAGCAGCGGTGGTTCGACGAGCTCACCACGAACGGTGCCCCACCCGTCATTCCGGCGAAAGCCGGAATCCACTCATACCAAACTACTCGAACCACCGCTCATCCTGAGCTTGTCGAAGGTCCTCTCGAAACGAGATTTGTTCTCCTGACAACCGTCGCCCTCGCCCTCTCCTCCTTCCAGGGAAGGACGGGACAGGGGACAATGCAGGTGGGCTCAGGTTCAAATCGAGGAAATTTAAGGATCTAGCGAGTAGACGGCACCGTCTCCGGTGTCTCGACCGCCGCAGCCTCAGGCGCCGGCGACTCCACCTTGGATAACACCAGGCCTTCGGTGGCGGCGTCAACCAGGATATGGTCGCCTGAGGTGAATTCCCCGGACAAGATGCCCTTGGACATCGGGTTCTCAAGGAACCGGGTGACCGCCCGTCGCAGCGGCCTTGCCCCGTAGACCGGGTCGTAGCCTTCCTTGCCCAGCCATAGATTGGCGTCGGCGGTCAACTCGAAGGTGATTCCCCGTTCCTCAAGGCGACCCTGAACGTCCTTGATCATCAGACCCACGACCCGGACGATCTGCTCCTGAGTCAGGGTATGAAAGATGATGGTCTCGTCGATCCGGTTGAGGAACTCGGGCCGGAATGCCTCTTTGAGCGCGGCATTCACCGACTCCTTGAGCGCCTGGTCCTCGTCCTGTCCGGTCTTGTCGTCGGTGCGGAACCCGAAGGCCTGCCTCCGGATGCTCGAGGTGCCCAGGTTGCTGGTCATGATGATGACCGTGTTCCTGAAATCGACGGTTCGGCCGTGGCCGTCGGTCAGGCGCCCGTCCTCCAGGACTTGGAGCAGGATATTGAAAACGTCGGGATGGGCCTTCTCGATCTCGTCGAAGAGCACCACCCGGTAAGGCCGGCGGCGCACCGCCTCGGTGAGCTGGCCGCCCTCGTCGTAGCCCACGTAGCCCGGAGGGGCGCCGATGAGCCGCGAAACGGAGTGCTTCTCCATGTACTCGGACATGTCGATACGGACCACGTTGGACTCGTCGTCGAACATGAACTGGGCCAGGGACTTCGCCAACTCCGTCTTGCCAACGCCCGTAGGGCCCAGGAATATGAAGCTGCCGATGGGCCGCCGCGGGTCGCTCAATCCGGAGCGGGAACGGCGGATGGCCTCGGCCACTGCCACCACAGCCTCTTCCTGGCCGATCAGCCGCTGGTGTAGGTTCTCCTCCATGTGCACCAGGCGCTCACCCTCGCCCTCCAAAAGACGTCCGGTGGGTATGCCGGTCCATTTAGAGACTAGTTCGGCGATGTCCAGTTCGCCCACCACCATGTCGGTGCGGCGACCTTGCATCAGGGTCTGACGTTCCGATTCGTATTCATCTTGCAACCGTAAGCGTTCTACCCTGATCTCGGCGGCGCGTTCGTACTCCGTCCGCTGGGCAGCGGTGTCTTCTTGGTCCAACAACTCCGCGATACGTTCTTCCTTAATCTTGACGTCGGCAGGCAGGCTTTCGGCGTCTATGCGCAGCTTGCTCGCAGCTTCGTCGATGAAGTCTACCGCCTTGTCGGGGAGTTGACGCCCGGTGACGTATCGGTCACTGAGACGCGCGGCGGCCACCAGGGCGGGATCGTCGATATCTACCTTGTGATGGGCTTCGTACCGGGGCCGCAGGATGCGTAGTATATCTACGGTTTCTTCCACGGAAGGCTCTTCCAGTATCACGGGCTGGAACCGGCGCTCCAGCGCGGTATCTTTCTCGATGTATTTGCGGTACTCGTCCAGGGTGGTTGCGCCGATGCATTGCAGCTCACCACGGGCCAGGGCGGGTTTCAGAAGGTTGCTGGCATCGATGCCCCCTTCGGATGCCCCGGCGCCGACCATCGTGTGAATCTCGTCCAAGAACAGGATCACCTCGCGGTGGGCCTGCTTGACCTCGTCGACCACGGATTTGAGGCGTTCTTCGAACTCGCCTCTGAATTTGGACCCGGCGACCAATGCGCCCATATCCAAAGCCAGCACCCGGCGGCCCTTTAAAGAGTCGGCAACGTCTCCCGCAACGATGCGGGCAGCCAACCCCTCGACTATGGCGGTCTTGCCCACGCCGGCCTCGCCGATGATCACGGGGTTGTTCTTCTTGCGGCGGGTCAGCGTCTGCATCACCTGGCGGATCTCTTCGTCCCGACCTACTACCGGATCCAGCTTGCCTTGGCGCGCCAGATGGGTCAGGTCGATGCTGTATTTGTCCAACGATCGGTAGTGGCTCTCGGCCCTAGGGTCGTCCACCCTGTGGCTGCCCCGGATCTCGACCAGCGCCTGATAAACCTTCTCTTGGTCGATGCCGTGTTCTTTTAAAACCTGGGCCGCGTCGCCCTGGGACTCCATGACGGCGGCGATGAAGAGGTGCTCGGCGCCGATGAAGTCGTCTTTGAGCCGGTCTGCTTCATTCTTGGCGTCTTCCAATAGCCGGGAGGCCCGGGGGGTGGCGTAGATCTGGGTGGCGTTGTCGGCCACCTTGGGCGCGGACTCCAAAGCCTGGTCCAACTGGGCGGTCATGGATTCTACGGAGACGCCCATCTGGGTCAGGATCTTTCGGGGAGTCCCTTTTTCCAACTGTAGAAGCGCCAGCAGGATATGCTCCACGTCCCACTGGCTGTGGCCGTACCGGCGCACCAGGTCTTGGGAGTTGTGCAATACCTCTTGGGCTTGTTCTGTGAATTGGTCTGGTCTTAATACCATGATGATCTCTCCTAGGCGGGCCCTATTCGAAAGGAGTTAGGCAGTGCGGGGTTGGTCTGCGGGACGTTTCGAACCGGAAGCCCCGTCCGCTCCTTGGTCGCGTCTAGTTCCCGGTCTGAGTTCTTGTCTTTGCAAGATGTTGACGGCCTCGGTCAACTGTTTAACCTCGCCTTCAAGTTCTTCGATGCGGTTCATTAGTTTCAGGGCTACTTCCGCACCGGCCAGGTTCAGCCCCATGTCCTCGGTCAGGGCCTTCAGACGGCGCAGGCGGTCGATGTCAGCCATGGAGTAGAGCCGTTGCCGGCCACCGGTGCGAGACGGCCAGATCAGGCCCACCCGTTCGTAGTGGCGTAGGGTCTGGGCGTGTACCCCCACGATGCGGGCGGCCACGCTGATCACGAAACATGGCTCTTCCCGAAATTGGTTGTCTGTGCTCATTAGTACTCCTTGCCCGTCCCTTCATCTTCCACGCCGTTATCACCGGCAGTTTCAAGTTCCGGCGAATTCATCCGTTTGTCCCGCAACATGCGAAACAGGTCAATCTCTTCATCTGTGAACTCGGACGGAAGCTGCACCTTCAAGGTGGCGAACAGGTCGCCGCGGTGGTCAACATCGCTCCTTCGGTTATTGGCGAAGTTGTTCAGCGCCGGCATGCCCTGGCCCGCCAACCGGAAACGCCGTCCGTTCTGGGTTCCCTTGGGGATGGTCAATGCCAGACGCCCGGTAAGGGTCGGCACGGTCAACTCGCCGCCAAGGACCGCATCGTACAAGGGAGCTTCCACTTCCACGTAGAGGTCTTTCCCTTGCCGGCGGAACTTGGCGTGGTCTTTTACCGACACCACCAGGTAGAAATCGTTTCCCTGGGCTCTGTCGGCTGAAATATGGACCCTGGAACCGTTGTCCACACCAGGCGGAATCTTGACCTCTATGCGTCTGCCGTCTTGCATTCGGAGACGGCGGTCCGCACCTCTGAAGGCCTCCTCAAGGGTGATTGAAACCGGGTACTCAGACGGCGGAGGAGGGCTGGTCTCAAAGCCGGCCGTGCCGCCGAACAGGTCTTCTATGTTGATACCCCGACCACGTCCAGTCGTATGGCGAACACCCCCCATATTGAAATGAGAGAACCCGCGGCCGCCACCGAAGCCCGATTGCTCGAAGTCGCCGGCCCTCTTCCAATCGTCGCCGTACCGGTCGTACTTGCGCCGCGAGTCGGCGTCGGAGAGGACCGTGTAGGCTTCATTGATCTCTTTGAACTTCTCTTCCGATGCCGGGTCACTGTCGTTGACGTCTGGGTGATGTTTGCGCGCGAGTTTACGGAAGGCGCTACGGATGTCTTTCTCTGATGCCCCTCGAGCCACGCCTAATGTGTCGTAATAGTCAGCCATTAAATCAACCGATTCTCAGAGCTCATGTGGTCTATATCCAAAAAAGATTATAGGTTAATTGAGACTAATTGTCAATGTAATCCAAAATTGCGTTACAATAAAGATGAGTTAGTAAATATATAAACTTGATAGTAAAGCACTAAGCTATATAGAATATAGATTGTTAGTTTGGGATTGAGACAAAAAGTCCCAACCCACCAACATTCAGGAGGAGACAAATGGGAAGATGCCATCGAAGACGCGCTGAAGGAAGTTACGGAGGCGTGGGTATTACTAACTGACAACACGGTTACCCGGAGTATTTGGGTACACCAAGAACTTGGGTTCTTCTACGGATATAACATCGGAAAAGACTCTAGAGGTAGCCATTCCCGATATCGGTACGAGAATGGTACCCCGCAACTCGGTCTTTATTACCATTTAATTAAATGGAAGGCTGGTTGAAAATATAGGAAACCCCGAAGTTTCCGGCAAGTGTCAGGGCCAGGGCATCGACGGGGTCTTGGGAATTTAGGTCGGTGTCTTCTGCGGAAAACGACGATACTTGGCCCGCTCCACCTAACAGGGGCGCTGGGATTCAGATTATCTAGGCGGGCCTCGCGGATGTTACGGAAGCGCCAGCACGATTTCATCTTCCGGCTGAGCGCTCAGATCTACCCGGCGGCCGTCCTTTATGACCGAGTTCAGGTGTTTGCCGCCTTGCAGGACGCGGATGTCATCCAGTGGATCGGCGTCCAAGATCAACAGGTCGGCCAATTTGCCGGCCTCGATCACGCCCAGTTCACCCTCCATGCCCACTGAGTATGCATTGTCTTTAGTGCTTGCGGTGATGGCCTCCAGTGGCGTGTAGCCTCCAAATTTGACCATCACTTCCGCCTCGTGGGCGTGGAGGACGCCGTAGGGCATCACCGGTGAGTTTCCGGTGTCGGTGCCGGACATAACCTGGACGCCAAGGGAACGGGCAGTCTGCAGAACGGTCACGGCGTTGTCCGCATTTCGCTTGATGATGTCTAATTCCGCGTCGCTGCGGCCTTTTTCCTTGCCAACTTCCAGGGCTTCAAAAAGGAAGGTCATGGTGGGCATGATGCGCACACCGGCCTCCGCTACGGCGTACAGTTCTGCTTCCGTGGCCAGGTCGGCATGCATGATCCAGTCGACTCCGGCTTCGGCCGCCGCTTTGGTGGACCCGGCGCCGCGGGAATGGATGCTGATGCGGGCGTTACGGCGGTGCGCTTCCTCCACCACCGCGGAGATCTCCTCCTTGGCGATGGTCTGGGTGTCGCCCCAAGTGCTGTCAGCCAGCTTGATGAAGTCCACGCCGTGCTTGGTCTGCCGGCGGACTTCGGTAATCATATCGGTGACGTTGTTGGCCAAGACGCCATACGTGTGCTCTGGAGCGCCGACCCACGAAGGCTCACTGTCAGCGATACTGCCGTAGGTGATGATGAAGCGGCCAGCGGTGTAGATGCGGGGCCCTTCCATAAGACCGGCGTTGATGGCGTCTCGCAGGCCGACCTCGATGAACCAGGTCCCGCCGGGTATGGAGACGCTGGTGACCCCGGAGCGGAGTATCGTCTGGGCATTTGTCGCCGCCCTGATGGCGCTGAACCCTGGGTTGATGGTCCCGCGGGCGCTGGCGTAACCCTGGACCGCCGGCATGCCGAAGGAAAGATGGCAGTGGCCGTCGATGAGTCCGGGCATGATCCACTGCCCGCTGGCGTCGATCACATCGACCTTATCGGTGTCTTCCAGGTTCACTCCGCCCGGCAACTCCCCAACGCTGGAGATTCGATTGCCTTGGATGACCACGGCGGTGTTTGCGGCGGCGGCGGCGCCGGAACCGTCGATCAGCGTGCCGTTCCGAATAACCAACGTCTTCGACTCTGAAATAGACATAATCACTCCAACACAGCTCAGCAGCTAAATATTCGACCAAATATTCGCGGGCATATTAAGGGAAATCTGGAGCGTGAATTGTAATTCCGGCGGTGAACCGAGTCAAACGGGTAAGTGGCCAACGTCAGAGCCTTGGGGCTACTCCCGGTTGGGATATGGGGGAATGGGGAAGAGAGAAAAGCTGGCTCCCCGAGTAGGATTCGAACCTACGACCTAGCGGTTAACAGCCGCCCGCTCTACCGCTGAGCTATTCCCCTTCACCCTTGCCGATGAGTATAGCTGTTGCGTCGAATTATTCTAGATAACCGACA
>NZVX01000019.1 GCA_002698265.1 Chloroflexota bacterium
ACATCGTAGATCCGGCCCAGTATGGTCTGGAACCGCCAGACACAGTCGTAGTGATTCCCCGGTTGGGCGGCCTTTCGGCCATCGAGTTCCACATCGGTGGGCTGACTCCCGACGGGAAGTTCCGCTACGTAGATGTTATTGCAGGCAGCCTGGTTAGCGAGGACACCAACCTCTACGGCGTGCTCGCGTCCCGCATAGACCCGATCATCGCCCTAGCCACCGACCCCGTCCTGGCGGAATAGCCAGTCAGCCCATCCAAGGGTAGGAGTCAAGACGATCACCCGGAGCGCTTAGGAGAAGAATTGAAGGCAGAGATCATGGGCATCGGCACCGAACTGCTGATGGGTGAATTGACCGACACCAATTCCTCTTGGATTGCCAGCCGGTTGCCGGCCTTGGGCATAGAACTGCAATGGGTCTCCATCATCGGCGACGACCTCCCCAGGCTGACTGAAGCCATCCAGCGCGGGATGGAACGTTCGGACATCGTCTTCACCACCGGCGGGCTAGGGCCGACCCAGGACGACCTGACTAGGGAAGCCATCGCCGCGGCCTTCGGCGAGACCCCCACCGTGCAGCAAGAAGTGGTGGAAAACCTGGAACGTTATTTCGCCGCCCGAGGCACGCCCATGCCCCAACACAACCTCAAACAAGCCAATCTGATTCCCTCCGCCCGGTTCGTTCCCAACCGCAACGGCACTGCCCCCGGTTGGTGGACGGAACGCGATGGCAAGATAGTCATCTGCCTGCCGGGCCCGCCGGCTGAGAACCATTCCATGTGGGAAGAGCAGGTGGAGCCCCAGTTGGCAGAACTGATCGAAGACGAAGTGACCATCACCCGCAATATCAAGACGATGGGGATGTCCGAAGGTGCGGTGGACGAGATAGTCTCTGAATTTTTTGGAGTGGAAAACCCCTATCTGGGCATCTACTCCAAAGCCGACGGCATCCATCTCCGAGTCATCGCAAGGGCCAAGGACAGCCAGTCCGCCCATAAGATGATCGTGCCGGTGGAGCAGGCGATTCACGAGCGTTTGGGCGAGTATATCTGGGGCTACGATGATGAGACGCCCCAGCAGGCGGCTGGCAAGTCGCTTCTGGAGAAGGGCCTCAGCGTAGCGGTCATTGAGATGTGCACCGGCGGCGCGTTGACCAACAGCATCACCGACGGTCCTGACAGCTCGAGCTATTTCAAAGGCGGCAGCGTTGCCTCCGACGGCGCCGCCCTCAAAGTCTGTGGAGTACCCGCTGATGTCATGGAGGCCCACGGAGTGGTGAGCCAGCAAACGGCCAATGCCATGGCCGACACGGTGCGCCGCAAACTAGGCGCCGACCTGGGTGTAGCCGTCACTGGAGTGCCCGGACCGGGTGAGTTCGAGGGGAAACCCCTGGGACTCGCCTACATATCCGTCACCAACGGCGAAATAACACGTGAGATGGAGATGCGCCTGCCACCCCGTCGGGTGACCATCAAACGCCGCGTCCCCAACCAAGCCTTGATCGAGCTCCGCCGTTTGGTGGAAGAGATCTGATCAGCCTGATTCCTTGTCGAGTTCCCCGGAGTGATCGCCGTGAGAATAGATGGGCCAGGGGCGGCAGACCCGGATTCCGGCTTTCGCCGGAACGACGGACAAAAAAGAGGGCCGTCCTTCCTGGGAAGGACGGCCCTCTTTCGTGCTACTTGTACCTTTCAGGCTACCTGACCGCAGTGAGTTGGCGGTAGAGCATCGGCAGCCGCTCCGGCAGGGACCAGATATCGGCTAGGACTTCGTAGCCCATATCTCCGCACATGCTCTTCAGGTAATCGTGGCCCGCCTTGTCCACAGTGAGACAGAACGGGATGATGTCCTTGTGTTTGGCTTCCACCAGCGCCATGTGGGTGTCGTGGACCGCGTATTCCTTCTCCACACCCTCACGGCTATAGCCCCGGTCCTGGGGCCGGCCATCGCTGATCAGGAACATGATCTTGGTCTTGGCGTCCTGGTTATCCAACTTTGTTATCGCGTGCCGGATGGCGGCGCCCATACGAGTGGCGTGCAGCGGTGTGACCTTATCGATCCGCCGCTTAACCTTGTCGCTGAACTCCTCGTTGATGTCTTTGATGACATAGAACTCGACATTCTCCCGACCATAACCTGAGAAACCGTAGATCCCGTAGGTGTCTCCGATGGACTCCAAGGCGTTGATCAGGAGGGTGGTGCCCTCTTTCTCCAGATCGATGATCCGCTTGTAATTGCGGCGCACCAGGCCTTCTCGGCGGCGGCGCAACCAGACCATGTACTCCACTGGGTCGTCGGGGGCATCCCGGTCATCCACCGTCTGGCGGCCTTCGTCGATGGCCTCGGCGGTTGAGGCACTCATGTCCAGAAGGAAGACCACGGCCACTTCCCGGCGGTTCCGGTTCCGGTGCCAGTAGATCTTTTCATCGGGTGGAACGCCCATCCTCAGGTCGGCCCAGGCTTCCAGGGCCGCGTTCAGATCAATGTCTTCCCCGTCCACCAGCCGGTAGGTTTTTCGCATGCTCTCGGGCATGATTAACTCGAACTGACGGCGGATGTGGTTGGACAAGGCCGAATAGGTTTTGAGCGATTCCTGGTAGAAGGTGGCGTCGCCTTCCTCTACCAATTTTTCTTTCACGATGCACCAGCGGGGCTTGTAGTCGTTGGCCCTGAAATCCCACTCGTCATACACGTAGGTCTCGGGCTCCCGTGCCTCCAACTCGCCGCCGCTGTCGTCGTCGTGCAGCAGCGGTCCGTAGCCCTCACCCGGCTGGGAATTGGGCGGCGGCGCGCCGGCTTCTTTCATGATGTTCTGGGCGAACATGCTCATATTGCTGTCCACTTCGCCCTGCTCGGCGTCCATCTCCAACTCCGGGCTCTCCTGAAGCAGTTGCTCCAGCATCTCCTGGGTCATGGGTTGGGCCTCGCCCTGTTCGCCGCTGTCGGCCTGAAGCTTGGTCATCAACTGGACCATCTCAGGCTTGAAGTCGCCGCGGTAGTCCACCGGATCTGGCGACTCATAAGACTCCCCGTCGCCGCCGTCGGATGACGCGTCCATCCCGGCCTGCAGTTGGTCGACCAGAGACTGGTAGTCCTCTTCAGAGAAGTCGCCCGGTTCTTCCAGGTCCTGCTCCTCGAACTGGTCGTCCTCCTCCTGCTCGTTGGGGACGCGGGAGATGATCTCGTAGGCCCTCAGGGTGGCCTCCGCCGTGTCTTCCACGTTGGCCTCAGCGGTGCGCAGTTGGTGGAGGATGCTGGAGAGCATCTCTCCGGCTTCTTTGTACTCGATGGCCACAGGCAGGTCTTGGAACTGGTCCAAGCTCATGTGGACCAGAAGCTCCACCAGGCCCTGCTGGAGCGGCATGTCTTCGATCCTGGGCCGGTTTGCCAAGGTCTCGCCTTGGACCCGCGAGGATACGGCCCGGATTCCGGGGTATTCCACCTTGATGCGGTAGTCCAGACGGCAGTCTTCCAAGACCGCGAAGATGTCGAATCCAAGCCTGCTATTCTCAAATAACTCGAGGAACCGGCCGATGTCAGTGAAGGTACGCATGCTCCCCATGTCATTGGGGTCATCGAACATCGGCGTCATCTCGACGTCGCCTTCAGCGCCCGAAGTCAGAAGGCGAGCGGCCATATCGTAGTCTTCTTTGGCCAAGGCTCGCTGGTCTTCTTTGCGTTGGATGGCCTTTTGCTCCATCTCATGGCGGAGGTCTTCAAACTGACTTGTGGGTTTTTCGAACTCGTATTCGAAGCTACCGAATTCAAGGTGGGCCACCTGATGGGTCGAAACGACCTTGAACCAGGAGAAGTTGTCCTGTTTGTTGGTATAGTGGTCCACCACCGGAGGCAGAAATATCTTGGTGCCGTCGGTTGACGCCGTACCTTCGTCTACCCAGCCGATGTTCCGCGACACCAGCTCCTGGCTGTCGAAAATCTCCAGGCCAGTGCCAGCCAACGCCCGGCAGTACAGGCGCAGAATACTCTTGACCCGGTCCAGTTCCAGGCTCGAGGACAATGTCTCCAGCATGGACTCAGACGTGTTGGACTCTATCTTGAAAAATGCGATACCGCTTTCAGGGTTCTCCTGGAGCAGATGCGCCCCGTGCTGGAACCAGGTGTCCAGTTGGCTGACTGTGATGCGGTTCAAGACGTCGTCCAGGCTCTTCAGGAAGGGCGGGACGGCGTCAGGCGTGATGACCACTAGGGCGTCGCAGAGGTCCAAGATGTAGCCCTGGGACCCCTGGGGCACCTTGCTCAAGGCCTGAGTGCCGTCAGAAAGGAACTTTGATGTGTTCCGTAAGCCCACCTTGGCCAGGCGCTCGCCCAGTTTAAGGAACCGGCCGGTCTGGGCCTCGTCCACCTGTTGCAGTGCTCGGGGCACCAACTCCAGGCAGGTCTTGACCTCCCGCCAACTGGTGTCGATCAGGGCCCGGGACATGGCCAAGAATGGCTCTCGTTCCCGGCCCATCGCCGGCAGAACGTCTCGTCCCAGGACCAAGCACTCTCCGGCAACATCATAGGACTTGTAGGACAGGGCTTCGATCAACGAAGCGAAGACTTCCACGTCCCAGAAGGGCAGGTTCCGGACCAGATCCGGGCTGACCTCAAAGAACTTGGCGGCCAGGGTACTGGACTTCCAAGTGCCTTTGTATAGACTGCGGCCCAGGCCAGCCCAGCGGGGGATGTACTGAGGGCGCAGGTTGGGAACTATCGATACGCTGGAATTGAAGAAGGAAACCGCCAGAGTTGGCGAGTCTTGGGCCAGGTAGGTGCCGCAACGGGCCCACTGCATGAACGAAGGGAAGGACAGGAACTTGCTGACCTCAGGGCTGACCCGGTAGTACTCGATGGCCGACTCCCAGGAGCGCACCGTCTGGGTGCCGATGGTCAGGCCCTCTTTGGCCCAAAGGCCGATCTCTTCTTCGCCAAACGACTCTTTCACTGAGTCGTTGGCCTCGTGATAGGCCTCAAGCACCGCGGGCGGCAGTTTGGCCAGTTCAGCTTCAATCTCGGGAATAGGACCACTAGTCAACTTGGTGTCCCTCTCTTTCCAGTCTGTCATCTAGGATATCGATGCAGCTCTGGAGGATTCTGGCAGTCGCCCCAAAGACGACGTGCTCTTGGTGTACGTAGGAGTATGAAGTGGCGGGATGACCGTCGTCCCAACGCGTTTCGGTCCGGCGGTTGGCAGGGTCGATCAGCGCGGAGACGGGGAATTCCAGTACCTCGGCAATCTCGATGGCGCTGGGTTTGAATGGGTAGGGGTATTTTATGGTGCCGGTGAACACGTTGATCAGGAAATTACTCCGTGTCACAACCTCATCCATCTCTCCGATCACGGTGATGTCGTCCCGGTTGATTCCCATCTCTTCTTCCGTCTCACGGAGGGCTGTCTCCAACGAGTCGCGGTCTTCCGGGTCTCTTGCGCCACCTGGGAAGGATATCTCCCCCTTGTGGTGCTCCACCTGCTCAGACCGCTTGTTCAATAGGATACAGTATTCGCCGCCCTTGGGGTAAAGCAGAACCATAACGGCTGAAGGCATCAACCCAGTCCCGTCCGCCCTTTCCACGACCCGCTTCGCCAAGGCCCGTTTCAAAAGCTCCGGCGGCGTCTGACCCATCTACTCCCCTACTCGAAGCCGTTACTCGAAGATCGAGGACGAAACTTCCTCGATGCTACGTTGCAGTTCCGGGTCGTCGGTCAAGGTCCAGACGATGGCCACCTGGGCAGCGCGGCGCGGTGTGATGCCTTCCGACATCAGCCGGCCAGCGTAGATCAACAGACGGGTGCTAGCGCCCTCTTGCAGACCGTGCTCTTCCAGGTTACGGATCTTCTCGCCCAGTTTGGCCAGCGCATCGGCATGTTCCTTGGAGCAGCCGCTCTCGCGCTGGATGATCTCCGTCTCGATATCGGCCGGGGGATAATAGAACTCGATGGAGATGAACCGCTGGCGAGTGCTGTGTTTCAGGTCTTTGAGCGCGCTCTGGTATCCGGGGTTATAGGAAACACAGAGCAGGAACCGGTCGTCCGCCTCAACGATGGAACCGGTCTTCTCTATCGGCAAGATGCGGCGGTGGTCGGTCAGGGGGTGAATCAGCACAGTCGTGTCTTTCCGGGCTTCCACAACCTCATCGAGGTAGAGGATGGCGCCGTTCTTGACTGCCCGGGTCATGGGGCCGTCGATCCAGCGGGTTCCATTGGCATCCAGCAGATACCGGCCAACCAAGTCGCTGGCTGTAAGGTCCTCATGACAGGCGATGGTCACCAACGGTACGCGAACCTCGCCTTCTTTCAATTCCTCTTCCTTTCCGCTTTTCTCCTTGATCGTAGCCATGGGGCGGCCCAATTGCCAAGCCATGAACTCCACGAACCTAGTTTTGCCGCAGCCCGTCGGCCCCTTCAACAGAACCGGGATGTGCTGCCGGTAAGCGGCGGTGAATAACTCGATCTCATCGCCGATCGGCCGGTAGTAAGGTTCATCCCTAACCAGGAATTCCTCAATCGCATACTCTTTGAAATGTGCCTCTGTCTCTGGAGCTGCTTCAACCATTATTTTTCCGGTCCTTTTATGTCTCTGTCTATACCATTAGACCGCTATCCTGCGGTCCCACAACTCTTCGATGGCATTTTTCAGTCCCGCCATGTCACTTGAGTTGTCAATAACGACGTCCGATCTTTCCAGCCGCTCTGCGCGGTCCATCTGGGAGTGTATCCGCTTGCTCGCTTCCTCTTCCGACATACCGTTGCGCTGCTTGAGCCGCTCGATGACGATCTGTTCCGAAGAATCGGTGACCCACACCTCTTCCACCAGGGAGTCCCATCCGGCCTCGAATAACAGGGCCGCCTCCACCACTACCACATCCACTCCTTGGCTGCGCAGGACCTCGATCTTGTCCGCAACCATCCGCGCCATTCGCGGATGCATGATCTGGTTCAGCTTTTCCAGTTGACCGGGATCTGAGAACACTATGGCCCCCAATTTTTCCCGGTCGATCTCGCCGTCTTCTTGCAAGATACCGTCGCCGAACGTGGCAACTACATGTTCCCAGGCTTCTGTGTTGGGGGTATAAGCCTCATGGCCCACCTGGTCGGCATTGATAAGCGAGGCTCCCAACTCCTCCAAATGACGAGCAGCTTCGCTCTTGCCGGTGCCGATGCTACCCGTTAACCCGATTACCAACATCACTCGTTATACCCGCCCTTTCGTACGGTCCGTTCTGAGCCGATCTTTCCGAGATACCCATTCGGGATACCGTTGGGGCAAGTTCCCATTAGCCTGGGGCACATCGGGCCATTCTAACAACGCGGTTGCGGCTGGTCAACATAAATCGTGAGGGTTACCCATCAATAATCTATGAGATCACCTGGGAGACCAACCGGATCGCCCGCGAATGCCCGCCGGCCAAATCCGTTTTTATTATTTAAGGAATCTCCGGCGCTGCACTATTCGCCGTTTCCCAGCCCGGTGCATGAACTCAGTATTCCTCTATGTCCATCCGTCCCCAACGGGACTCATAAGTTGACTGCAGGCCGGTGAACAATGTTTCGTACTCGGGCGTGTCTATCGGAGTGGTGGTCATTATCACCGCGTCTTCCCGGTTGTCGGAGTAATACGCCTTGCGGATGCCCACCGATTTGAAGCTGTATTTCTGGTACAGACGATGAGCGATGAAGTTGGAGACTCGCGCCTCAAGGGTCATCACCTTGGAGCCGTATTCGATAGCAGCTTTGAGGGAGCCGATGAGTAGCAATTCTCCCACGCCCCGACCACGCAGGGTTTCTTTCACCGCGATCTCGGTGATGTGGGCCTCCTCACCTTGGTACCAAACACTAACGTAGCCGGCGATGTTGAATACGTCATCCACGTTGTCAGGCTCGTCGTTGGAGGAAAAGCCGAATCGTCCCAGCATCCGAGACCAGAGCCTGGGGGGACGAGGCTCCTCTTCTTGGGCCGATCTGTCGGAATCGATCTCGGCCAAGATCTCTTCGGACGAAACTCCTTCGTCGAAACACGCCACCAGATAATTGGCGCGTTTGTTGTTTAAATCGCGCTTGAAAGACGAACTGACCCAGAGGGGTGAAAAGGCTTCTTTCTCGATGGCGACGACCTGGTCGATATCATCTACGCGAAGCCTTCGGATACTTACAGGTAAAGATTCTTGCAATTGGACCGCGCTGCGGACTTGGCTGATTAGTAACCAGATCAGGCTCAAGCCTGACGGTGCTGATTTTAACATAATCGGTTGGCCGCGTAGTCGTGGCACTGCTCTCGCTTGGCCTTAAACTTGCTAGAGACCAAAGGTGCGGGCTATATGAGGAAGAGACATGAATCGGCAGCGTCTGGCATCAGCATTGATAGCAGTGGTACTGGCATTGGTGGCCGCCTGCGGCGGCGAAGAGCTTCCTGTACCCACCGCCACTCCTACGCCCGAGACCAAGTCCGTCCGGCAGATCGGTCCTCAGAGCCAAGCCCTGATGTTGCGACTCAGTTCTCCGGAAACGAACCTGGTTACTGACCTAGACCGGGTTTCGGTGACCGGCATAACTGCCCCAGACGCGACTCTCAGCGTGAACGGCCGCTTGGTCTTCCCAGACGCTGAGGGGCGGTTCTCGATCGAAATTGACCTCTCCGGCGTCATTGGGCCGATGGTGATTGAGGTGGTCGCGACGTCCATTGCCGGAGAAACCGAAACTCTGGTGCGCCCAGTCATATTTCTGAACGATCCTGATGTTTCCGGTGTATTCGGTACGGTCACCTCAGCCCTTGGTTCCAAATTCAACCTACAGACTGACTCTGGCCCCACCACTTTCTCCATAGACTCCGACACAACGGTCGCGATCCATGGCTGGGACGAGCCGTCGGTCACCAATATTACCTTGGGCGCCCCGGTGGCAGTCATGGCCGATGGGTCGGACGCCGAATCGGTGCTCGCCGTCATGGGTCGGCCGGTGCGGACCCGTCATTTCACCGGGATCGTGACTGGATTCCGACCAGCCGACTCGATTCTCCCCGGGAGTATCACATTACAGGATGGCTCCGGACTGCAAATCACGGCCATAACTGACGGTTCTGTAGAAGACCCCACGGTTGGTGAAATGGTAACCGCCGTTCTGGAGCAGGACTTATCCTCGGATAGCCTATCGGTTACGGCCATCGACCAGGCACTCTCCGGCGCCCAGAGACTTTACGATGCCCTGGCATTGAACCAAGAGATCGGCTCCGCCGAAGCCTCCGCCAACATGACCGCCTTACGGTGGCGGCTGGCCGAGCAGGGGGTACGCAACCTCTCGATGCTGGTCAACAGCCAGCCTTTCGAGGGTTCGCAGAATGCAATGACCAACGCCGAGAGCACATACGCCAGGATGTTCTCCGAACACAGCATCGGAGCTCCGTCAGCAGACGTGACCGGCTTGGTTAAGTCCATCGCTACATCTATGGGAACAGAAGGTGGGGTTGGCAAAAGCGCCGGCTCAACGAGGCTTGTTACCGTTCAGCCCGAGTCGGGTCAGTCTGTGATGGTCAAACTTTCCGATACGACTCCCGTGGCGCTTTTCGGCGAGCGAATCAAGTCGGGTCAACTTGACCTGGCCAGCCGGATCACCGTGCGCTACACTCTCTCCGGAAATGACGCCAACCGCGTCACGGTGATGGCCGGAAACACCCTGTCCGCCGATTCCTCGACCCAACTGGCCGCCGTCGCCGGCCGGGGAGAGGTCCAAGGCACTCTAATGAACGTGAACGACACCGGAGACTTCATCACCATCCTGGACCAAGCCACAGGTCAACCTCTGTCGTTCCAGACCGCGGGAAGTCCTCCTGGGGCCCCGGTCTACTTGAACGGAGCGCCCGCCGAGTTGGACTCATCCCTGGAAGGGCTGAGCGTATTTGCCCATTTCGACCCTGCCTCCCAGCGGTTGTTGGAACTGGAGTCGCTGGCGCTCTCTCCCAATGAAGAAACAGTGGCCGGAGTGGTCCACAGCTTCATCCCCAAGATGGCCACCGGCAATCTGACCATCAGGACTACTGAAGGCCGGTTCCGGTCGTTCACCCACCACGCCGGCACGGCCATTCGCCGCGACGGCCTGCTGGTTTCCATGCAAGATGTGCGAGTGGGTGACCTGGTGAGACCCAACACCAGGGTTCGGATCACCGGGGAGATCAAAGTCCTTAGTCTGAAGACGCCGGAGCCCGGTCTGGTGGCCGGCACCATCAGGGGAGTGACCGCCGGTTTTGGCGGCGAAGTACGGGTCACCGTTTCCAACATCTGGCTGGACTTCATCAGTCTGAGGGTCAACTCTGAAACCGCGATCACCCAGGAAGGCAGGAATCTAGGGGCACAGGACCTGGCCGTGGGACAGGAGATCGCTCTAGCGTCCTTTGACCCGGTGACCCTGGAGACCGGTGTTCTGGCTTTGGCCCGTCCCAAAGATCACGGCAGGGCCAGCAGGTAGGCGGCTAGCCGGTCGGGCGCACCGTCCCGTACTGCCCGTCAAAGCCGGGAACAATCTCGACTTTCCCGTCTCTAACCTTGGTCACGGCAAGGGCCAGGCCCTCTCCCCCAACTCGCTCCAGATCGTCATACCCGGCCTGAGTCAATACTGTTATCTCGCCGCCCAGTTCATCGCAGATGCGGTAGTAGGCGAGGCCCACCGACTTGGCCGTGCGGCCTTTGCGCATGGTGTAGGCCAATAATTCAATCAGCGGCGCCAACTTGGTGTAGGGCCGCCTGGCCCGCTGACCTGACGAGTTTCCAACTTGTGACAATTCCCCTACCCTGTGAACCACTCCCAAGGTCAGGGGCTGGCCGCATTCGGGGCATCTCGTCCCGGATCGGGCGGTCTCGCCAGGAGTCTGTCTGATTCCGCATTTCCGGTGTCCGGTCAGATGGTACTTCGCCTCTTCAGGGAAGAACTCGATCGTCTGCTCCACACCGTTTTTCTTGAGTCCCACCGCCAAGTCCCGGTAGCCCGCATCTCCCTGAAATACCGTCAACTCGCGGCCCATGTTGGGAAGGGAGTGAGCGTCGGAAAAGGACACGATGGTCTTTTCAGCCAGGGCCGCCACGCCCCAATTCATCTCAGGGTCGCTGGACAGTCCCGTCTCCACGGCGGGGATATGGGCAGTCATATCCCCGAAGCATTCATCCAACGCATCGAACCCAGATTTGGACCCCAGCATCCCGTACCAGGGCGTCCAGATATGGGCCGGGACCACCATGCAGGCTTCGTCTATGTCCAGCAATCGGGCGGTCAGGTCTCTGGCCGAGGCTCCGACCGTGGGCCGGCCGTCGCCATTCAACTTGGAGCCGAGCCCCGCCAGCATCTCGCGGATCCCGTGGACCGCCTCGAACCCGGGGGCGAAGACCAGCAGATGCACGCGGCGCGAGCGCCCTCCCTGCTTGTAGACGCAGCTAAGTTCCGTCCCCAGAACAAACTTTACGCCCTCGAACGAAAAAAACCCTTCCCCTGACGGTTGCAAGCCCTCTGTCAGCTCGGCCAACCACGTGGGATGGGTGAAGTCGGCGCTGGACAAGAGCTCGATACCCTTCACCTTAGCCCAAGCGGCCATATTGGCCAGGGTCAGGTTTTTGCTGCAGGCGTAGGCGTAGCGGGAATGCAAGTGCAGGTCCGCTGTGAATGACATGGGCGCAGTCTAGCATGGGAAATTTCGAGTGGGACACTCATAACTTGACCATTGGCAGGTGCAGTCATATCCTTATCTGGGCCAGTCCGGCAAGAACGGCTGGCGATGATTCACCGAATAGAAGGATCCGCAATGACCACCAGCGCTAAATCGGCGACCGACCTAAAGCCCATGGGAGACCGAGTTGTCGTCCGTCCCAGCGAACAAGAAAGCTTAACCAAAGCTGGGATCTACCTCCCCGACACCGCTCAAGAGCGTCCACAAGAAGGCGAAGTAGTTGCGACAGGACCGGGCCGGGTGCTGAAGAACGGCAAGCGGCTTGAAATGGAAATTAAGCCCGGCGACAAGGTGATCTACTCCAAATTCGCCGGGACCGAAGTGGAAGTCCAGGACGAAGAACTCCTGGTCTTAGGTGCCAACGACATCTTGGCCATAATTTCGTAACACAGATAAATCCCGCAGATAAGACCGACCGGGGATAGAATTCCCCGTCCGGATATTTAAGGAGAAAACGATGCCTGCCAAAGAGATCATCCGCGACGAGACGGCCCAACAAGCACTGCTTCATGGGATCGATACCGTCGCCAATGCCGTTAAGTTGACCCTGGGCCCTGCGGGCCGCAACGTTATCCTTGAGAAGAAGTGGGGCGCTCCCGTAATCACCAACGATGGCGTGACCATCGCCAAAGAGATCTCA
>NZVX01000020.1 GCA_002698265.1 Chloroflexota bacterium
GCGGGCCGGGCCCGAAGCCAACCCCATCGGCTGGATACTTTGGCACATGACCCGGGTCGAAGATATGTGGTTCCAGTTCTTCATTCAGCGTAAGCCGGAGATCTGGGAAAGCGAAGGTTGGAACGAGAAATTCGGGTTGCCGACCAGGGACAACGGCTTTGACCACACACAGGAGCAGGTGGCCAACTTCCCGGCCTACGACTTGGCCGAGATGCTGAAATACGGGGAAGCGGTGCGGGCCGCCACTCTGAACTACTTGAAAACCGTCACCACGGAGCAGATGGACGTGGTGCCACGGGAGGCACGGCCCGAGATGTCGGTGGGGCGAATCTTCAGGCAGGTTGTCGGAGAGGTCTACCAGCATCAGGGTCACATCGCCTACCTGAAAGGCTTGGCCCGGTCCGGAAAGTAATTGGCCGGGGAATGGGGCATTCCATCCCAAATTACGGGCTAGGTTCCTTGACATAGGAATCCCCTGCGGGTAGGTTGAAACTACCCGAACGCATCCCAGATTCGTGCCCGATTCCCCATAAGGTAACCAAGGCACGATCGGTAGACAACCGCACCGGAAATAACCGCACTGGTGCTTGAATGGCGATTTGAATACCGCGGCAGGCTTCCTCCGAAAATTCTTTCTGCAGCCCAAACTCAGGATGTTCCTGGGACTGGCCATCGGGGCGGGCATAGGTTTCGCTATGGTCCGGGATGTGGAATGGAGTTCCCTATCCGACGCATTCACAGATTTCCCGGTTCGGTGGGGTCTGATTTCTTTGGCAGTATTCGCCGCGGCCACGGCGATGCGCGCCTACCGTTGGCAAGTGTTGTTCATCGGTGACAAAGTGCCTCTCCACCGGCTTCTGCTTGTGCAGAACGTCGGCATCGGCTTAAACAGCGTCTCCCCCGTCCGAATAATCAGCGAAGCCACCCAATTCCTCATGCTAACTCTGCGCTACCGGGTGCGCGGGGAAGACGCGGCCGCCACACTTGGTATCCAGCGGGTGTTGGATTTCGTGGCTGCGGCCATCCTGTTGGGCATGGGTCTGATGGTACTGCCCATTTTGAAGGGGTTCACTCCCTACATCATCGGGGCCGTTTTGATTGCAGTCATCAGCGTGCTGGCGGTGCCGGTGGTTATCTGGTTCGGGTCGAGGCCAGGCCTGACCCACCTGCAGTTGTTGGCGTCCACTTCATCGTCACTCCGGGAGCTGACCCGGGCGCAGGTGAGGCTCACTTGGTCTTTTCTCCTGACCATGGGATATTGGTTACTGTTGGGTCTCTCAGCCAGGGTGTTGGCCCATGGGATGGGGATCGACGTCTCTTTTCTGGTTGCCACTCTGCTAGTGATCGGGACCCTCACATTCGTAGCCCTAGTTCCGTCCCTGCCGGCCTCGGTCGGCACCTTCGAATTTGCGGTCTTTTACCTGTTGACCACCATCGGCGTGGGAGACGGCGATGCCTTAGGTTTCGCTTTGGTGATCCATGCCATCCTTTTCATGCCACCGATCCTGATCTCCATCATGGTCTTCGCAACCTGGGCTGTCACCGGCCGCGGGAATCCCACACGTCTGGAGCCAGATACTGCGGCTACTGACTCCATGCAAGCTCAACCACCCCTGGACTGATTGCGTTTAGTCCCATCGGCTTCATCTGTTTTCACCGTACCGCGTATCGCCCTCCCTCATGGAACTGCAACCCCTCCAGCTTATAATCGAAGGTGATTTCCGCTGAATTAAGGCGGGATTCCACCTCAGTTTCCAGATGTTCTATGGGCCAGGGCGGATGTGTCAGCCATGAAATTATTCTCTCCGAAAAAGTTATTGATTATAGGAGTAGCCATCTTTGCCATCGGCTGCTCCTCTTCTGCCGCTACTCCGTCTGCCACTCCTGACATGACCGATGGCGTTCCTGTGCCATCAGCCACCGCCGTAGTCAGCCGCGCGCCTTCGGGTACTAACGGCGGAGCACTCACCGTGGTTGCCGCAGCCCAGATCCCTCATCGTGACGTCCATCAAGAGGTGCAAGAGACTCTGACCGCATTGGGGCCTGGACTGGCCTACAGCAGGCTGCTGCGGCTCCGCTCGGGAGAGGGTTCCAACCAGCCAAACCTGCTGCTGGAGTGCGACCTCTGCCAGAGTTGGGAATTGAACGAAGACCTCGCCTATGTGTTCAAGCTGAGGCCGGGAATCGATTGGCAGAACGTGGCCCCGGTGAACGGCCGGGCCCTGAACACGCAAGACGTCGTATTTAGCCTGGACCGTCTCAAGACTCCCGGTTGGCCCAATGCCCCTCTGCTGTCTTCAATTGGAGAAGCCACCGCCATAGACGACCTGACGTTACAAGTTGAACTTGCCTTGGAAGACGCCGACGCTCTCCTAGCCTTGGCCGATGGACACGTTAAGATCGTGGCGCCGGAAGTTGTGGCCATGTACGGCGATTTGAAGGACGCACCAGTGGTCGGTACTGGCCCGTGGGTCTGGCAGGAGACAGGGCCGGGCGAAGGCATGGAATTCACGCGGAATTCCAACTACTTCGAAAACAATCTGCCTTTCCTGGACCAGCTAGACGTCACAGTCATGCGTTCCGGCCCGCTGGGTGACTCCCCGGGGTCGGTCGAGTTGGACAAGGTGGCCGCATTCCGGGCCGGGTTGGTAGATGTTTTTTCCGCCGGTCCCGGTGAGTGGGATATGGTCCGCCGGGGCGACACAGATTTTCAGTCGGTGGTATCCCGCAGGTCCGGCGCGGGCGTTGTACTGGCCATGAACTCCCAGATGCCCAACTTGAAGGAGACGGCAGTGCGGCAGGCGGTTTTCCAAGCCATCGACCCTTGGGATTATCTGGATACTGTTTGGTCGGGCCAGGGGTTCGCCAGCGTTGGCATCCCGGTACGGGAATCGGGTTGGCTGTTGGACCGGCCGGAGATGCGTCAGAACTACTTCGCCGACCCCGGCAAAGCCCGCCAGTTACTGCTGGATTCCGGTCAGAGACTGCCCCTAGACTTGGAAGTAACGGTGCGCATCGAGCGGACCGGCGGCGAGAACCTGGCTCTGGAAGAGCGGCTGATCGCCGACCTAACCGCAGTTGGGTTCAATCCGGAACTGCGCCGCATGAATCCGGTGCAGTTCGACGACCTGGTCATGGGGCCGGCCAGGGAATTCCAGTTAGCGGTGGGAGCCGTCCCTCCGACATCGACCACCAACAGCTACCTTTTCGGGTTGTTACATAGCAAGGGCCAATGGAATCTATCCGGGCACGAAGATAAACAGTTGGACTCGATGATCGAGGCACAGGCGGCAGAATTCGACGATACCGCGCGCCGCGACCGTTTGGTGGAGATTCAGCGCCGCGTGTTGGAGCAGGCCTATCTATTCAGTCCGGTGACCGCCGCTTCCCGGTGGGTGTTCAGCAGCGACCTGATGGGCTTCGAACCCAACACCGCCCTCTCCGAGTACAACTTCTGGTCGAGGACTTGGCTGGACCGTTAGCTAGCCAGTCTTTTCCCGGTAGGCTTTGATGCCTTCTTCCAGGGCGGTCAAAGGCAGTAGCGCGCACTTGATTCGCACCGGGTACTGGCGCACCACCTGAAGGGCGCGCAGGTCGCCCAATTCCGACTCGCCTTCGGCGCCGTTCCTCAAGGCTAGGCGGTATCTCTCCCCGATTTCGGCCACTTCATCTAGGGACTTACCCTGAAGCTGGTCACAGAGCATGGAAGTTGCGGCTTGGATGATGGAGCACCCCTCAGCTTGGGCGCTTACCCCACATATGTTGCCTCGACCATCCAGCTTGAGCTGCAAAGTCGCGCGGTCGCCGCAGAAGGGGTTGAACTCCTCGGCCTCAATGTCGGCGTCACTGATGGGCGAGCGGTTGCGGGGGTTGCGGTAGTGGTCCATGACCAGATCGCCGTAGAGGCCGTCCAAAGGGACATCCGGTAATTGAGTCATTTAAATCAGCAAAGACGACAAAGAATTCGCATCCAGCTTAGCACAGGGTAACTAGGCGGCATCTCCGTACAAAACCCGGCTGTGCCGGCGGGGATTATTCGGTGGTTACTTTTGACTCGCCGGATAGGGCGGCGTTCATGGTGTGCCAGGCTAAGACCGCACACTTGATGCGGGTGGGGAACTCGTTGATTCCGGAGAGGGTTTCCAGGTCGCCCAAGGTGTCCAGGTCCAGCTCACCACCGGGCTCGGTGATCATGTAGTGAAAGGCGTCAAAGATCTCTTTAGCCTTCTCCACGCTCTGGCCCTTGATGCTCTGGGTCATCATGGAGGCCGAGGCCCGGGAGATGGCGCAACCGGTGCCCTGGAACCCAACATCATCGATAACCCCTTCAACCACTTTAAGATAGAGGGTGATCTGGTCACCGCACAGCGGGTTGTAGCCATCCGCGGTCTGGTTCGCGTCGTCGACGGCCCTGAAGTTCCGAGGCTTGCTATTGTGCTCCAGGAGGATCTCCTGGTACAGATCACTTAGACCGGCCATTAACTGAACACCTCGATGACCCGGTCGATGCCCTTGACCAGCGCGTCGATATCTTCTTTGGTGTTGTAGAAGGCCAGCGAAGCTCTGGCGGTGGCGGGGATCTGAAAGCGCTGCATCACCGGTTGGGCGCAGTGGTGTCCCGTGCGGACGGCGATACCCTGCTCGTCCAAGATGGTCCCGATGTCGTGGGGGTGGGCCAGGTCCATCACGAAAGAGAGGATGCCTGCTTTGTGTTCAGCCGTGCCGATTATCTTCAGGCCTTCGATCGTCGAAAGGGCGTCCGTACCATAGCGGAGCAATTCATCTTCGTGGGCGGTAATCTGGTCAAAGCCGAGGTCATTCACGTAGTCGATGGCCGCGCCTAAGCCGATGGCGCCCGCGATGTCGGGGGTCCCGCCTTCGAATTTATAGGGCAGGTCGTTATAAATCGTTTTTTCAAAGGTGACCGACTTGATCATCTCGCCGCCGCCAAGGAAAGGCGGCATGGCCTCCAGATATTCGGCTTTCCCGTAGAGAATGCCGATGCCGGTGGGTCCAAATAATTTGTGCCCAGAGAACACATAGAAATCGCAGTCCAACTCTTGCACATCTACAGGCATGTGGGGGACTGCTTGAGCGCCGTCAAACAAGATCGGGGCGCCGTGGGCGTGAGCCATCCGGGCGATCTGGGCCGCCGGCAGGATAGTCCCCAGTGCGTTGGATACGTGGGTGATGGAGACCAACTTAGTCCTGGAGCTGAGCATCTTCTCGTACTCGTCCACCAGCAGTTCGCCGGCGTCGTCGATAGGCACGACCCGAAGGTTGGCGCCCTTCTCCTCACACAGCATCTGCCAGGGGACTATGTTGGAGTGGTGCTCCATGTTGGAGACGATGATGTCGTCGCCGGGGCCGATGTTCTGGCGGCCATAAGAGTGGGCCACTAGGTTGATGCCCTCCGTGGTGTTCCGGGTGAAGATTATCTCCCGGTCGTCGGAGGCGTTGATGAATTGACGGACCTTGGCCCGTGCGCCCTCATAGCCGTCCGTGGCCTGTTGGCTCATGGTATGGACGCCGCGGTGCACGTTTGAGTTGGTGGTGGAGTAATAGTTGACGATGGCGTCAATCACCGACTGGGGCTTCTGGGACGTGGCGCCGTTGTCCAAGTAGACCAGAGGACAACCATTCACCTGCTGCTTCAATATCGGGAAATCGTTGCGAATCTTATTGACGTTAAAGGTTGTGGTCATCTGGCCTCCGCAACGGGAAGGCTCTTATTGGGGATGGCCGCGTTGAAAAGAGCGTCCAAGTACTCACGCAAGGGTTCGACCTGGACCTTATCGACGATCTCGCTGGCGAAGGCCTGGACCAGCATCCTACTGGCCGTGTCCAGGTCGAGGCCCCGGCTACGCAGGTAGAACAAAGTGTCGGGGTCGATGTGCCCGGCGGTGGCGCCGTGGCTGCATTTAACGTCGTCAGCGTAGATCAACAGGCTGGGCTTGCTGTCCACTTCGGCCTGCTTAGAGAGGACCAGGTTCTTGTCGGTCTGCTCCGCGTCGCTCTTCTGGGCGTCGCGCCGCACCAAGACTGTGCCTCCGAACACCGCCCGGGACCGGCCGTCCAAGATTCCCTTGTAGTTCAAGCGGCTTGTGCAGTGCGGCTGGGCGTGGTCTATGCTGATCAGGTTGTCGATATGCTGGTTGTCGGCGGTTAGATACAGGCCGTTCAACGAGCAGTAAGCGCCGGGCCCGTCTAGCAGGACCTCAAGGTCATTCCGGGCCAGGGCCGTGCCCAAGGCGAAGGACGCCGAACTGAAACTGCTGTCCCTTTCTTGATTGACCCGGTTGGTGCCTACGTGGAACGCTTTTTCGCCCTCCAACAGCAGCCGGTAATGGTCGACATGTGCTCCAGCGCCGACGGATATCTCAGTGACGGCGTTGGTGAAGTAGACATTGTCTTTAGGGCCGGAATAACTTTCCACAACCGTGATGTCGGTGTTCTGGCCGGCCACGATCATAGTTCTGGGATGGGTGATCCTCGGGCTGGTGCCATCGGTCGTCGTATACGAGAGGCGCACTAGCACCTTCTCCGAATGGCCGTCGGCAACGTAGATGTAAGCTCCGTCGTAAAGGAATGCGGTGTTCAGCGCGGCGAACCCATCATCGCCGGGTGGGGCGTAACGTCCAATCTGACCTTCTAGACTAAATTTGGAATCCGATGCTATGGAGGCCAAGCTGGCGGCGGTTATCCCGTTGGAGGGGGCCGCCGGCGAAGATAGGTCCGGAGAGTAGCGGCCATCTATATAGACCAAGTCAAAGACCGAAGCTCCTTCCATCCTGTAGCTGGGTGCCAAGGCTTTCGAGCTATTGGCAGGGGTTGGACCGCCGGCAAGACGGAAATCAGTCTTGGCAATGGTGCCGACGTTGGTGTACTTCCAGCGTTCGTTGCCGCGGCGCGCTGTGGGAAAACCGGTCTCGTTGAACCTGGACCAGCCGGTATCGCGGAGGTCCTTAAGCCAATTAGGCGCTCCGGCGCCAGCCCCCTGTATCAGGGACTGAAAATCGGCAAAGTAGTGGGCGTATTTGGCGGGTGCGGAGGTCATGAGGTCTCAGTGTCGCAGTTTGTGCTACACGCCCACGTCAACGGCGTCTTTGATCCAGTCGTAGCCCTTTTCTTCCAGCTCGTAGGCGAGTTCGGGGCCGCCCGACCGCACGATCCGTCCGTCAAACAGTACGTGAACGTGGTTGGGTGTGATGTAGTCGAGGATCCGCTGGTAATGGGTCACCAAGACAACGGCGTTCTCAGGAGAGCGCAGCAGGTTTACTCCGTCGGCAACGATGCGGAGGGCATCGATATCCAGACCGGAGTCGGTCTCGTCCAGCAGGGCCAGTTTGGGCTCCAGGACGGCCATCTGCAGAATCTCGTTCCGTTTCTTCTCACCACCGGAGAATCCTTCATTGACCGCCCTCTTCACCAGATCGGGGTCGATCTGTACCTGCTCGACCTTAGCTTTCAGCATCTGGTCGAACTCACGGGCGCTCATCTCTTCTTCATGGTTATGGACACGGCGGGCGTCCACGCCAGCCTTCAAGAACTGCCAGGCCCGTACGCCTGGAAGTTCCAGTGGGTATTGGAAAGCCAGGAAAAGGCCCATGCGGGCCCTGATCTCAGGCTCTAATTTCAGGATGTGTTGGCCTTCGAACAATACCTGGCCACCAGTGACCGTATAGTCGGGGCGGCCGGCCAGAACGTTGGCCAGGGTGCTCTTGCCGGAACCGTTGGGTCCCATGATGGCATGGACCTCGCCGGGGAAGACCTCTAGATCGATGCCTTTGAGGATCTCCAAGTCGCCGGCCGAGGCAGTAAGGCCCTTGACCGATAGCAAGGGTTTCGAGCCTTTAACCGCAGCAGCCATCTAGCCCACCGCCCCTTCGAGGCTCACCTTAAGTAGTTGGGACGCTTCCATCGCAAACTCAAAGGGGAGTTCCTGGAAGATACCCCGGCAGAAGCCGTTGATAATCATGAAATGGGCGTCCTCGACGGACAGGCCCCGCTGTTGGCAGTAGAAGAGTTGATCGTCGCTGACCTTTGATGTAGACGCTTCGTGCTCTATCTGTGCCGTGGGGTTCTTGACCTCGATGTAGGGAACCGTGTGGGCCCCGCACTTATCTCCAACCAGAAGAGAATCGCACTGGGTGAAGTTCTTCGCTCCATCGGCGGAGGGCAGTATCTTGACCAGACCTCGGTAGGTGGCGTTGCCCTGTCCGGCGGAGATGCCCTTAGCCACGATGGTGCTGCGGGTGTTCTTGCCCTTGTGAATCATCTTAGTGCCGGTGTCGGCCTGCTGGTAATTGTTGACCAAGGCCACCGAATAGAACTCGCCCACGGAGTTGTCGCCGTCCAAGATCACGCTTGGGTACTTCCAGGTGATGGCCGAACCGGTCTCAACCTGGGTCCAAGAAATCTTGGCGTTCTTGCGGGCGATGCCACGTTTCGTTACGAAGTTATAGACCCCGCCATTGCCGTCTTTGTCCCCGGGGAACCAGTTCTGCAATGTGGAGTACTTGATCTCAGAATCGTCTAGGGCCACCAATTCGACTACCGCGGCGTGGAGTTGGTGGGTCTTCCTGGCAGGGGCCGTGCAGCCTTCTAGATAGCTGACGTATGAACCCTCTTCAGCGATGATCAACGTCCGTTCAAATTGGCCGGAGTCGGCTTGATTGATGCGGAAGTAGGTCATAAGCTCGATAGGACAGCGTACGCCCTTGGGAATGTAAACGAAGGAGCCGTCGCTGAAGACTGCCGAGTTCAACGTGGCGTAGAAGTTGTCGCCGTAGGGGACCACGGAACCGAGATATTTCTGGACCAAGTCTGGATGCTCTCTGACCGCTTCGCTGATGGGGCAGAAGATTATGCCCTGTTTCTCCAGAGTTGCCTTGTAGGTAGTGGCCACCGATGCGCTGTCCACTACCGCGTCCACGGCCACGCCGGCCAGTTTCTCTCGTTCTTGGAGAGGAATTCCTAATTTTTCGAATGCCGCCAATATCTCCGGATCGACCTCGTCCAGGCTCTTGGGGGCATCAGTCTTGGGCGCGGCATAGTAGTAGATATCCTGGTAGTCGATGGGCGCGTGTTCCACGTTGGCCCAAGTTGGCGCCTGCTGTTTAAGCTTCAACCAATGGCGGTAAGCCTTTAAGCGCCATTCCAAGAGCCATTCGGGCTCTTCTTTCTTAGCTGAGATCAGCCGGACGATATCCTCACTCAAGCCCTTGGGGGCCAAGTCAGACTCGATATCGATAGTGAAACCCCA
>NZVX01000021.1 GCA_002698265.1 Chloroflexota bacterium
AAGTACAGATCCGTCCGGCCCGGCATCACGATCGCCTTGGCTTTGATGGCGCCGAGCGCCTTGCTGAAATCCCCGTTGTAGAGATGGTTGTTGCTGATATCGGCGTTCTGCCAGGTCCAGATCATCGACAGCAGATCGTTGGCGTCGGCGCTGGTGCGCCGGGCCTCCCAGAAATTCACCAGGTAGTCTTCCAGCGATCCGTACCCCAAGTCCAGATAGACCTCTTGTCGGTAAAAGGCCTGGGATACAGCCCAACCGGCATACACCCGCCCCATGGCCCGGAGCCCGGTCAATGGGGGTTTCTCGTATGAGCCGCCCGCCCAGGCGGAATCGGCGGTGATGGCCGACTTGACCCCCTCCAAGAACACGAAGTTGTGGCGGGACGTCCTGGCCGAACCGCAGACCGGCACGATACGTTCCACCATTTCCGGGTAAAGAGCGCCCCATTTATAAGTCTGCTGGGCCCCCATGGACCAGCCAGTCACCAGCGCGATCTTGTCGATTCCGAATACCTCGGTGACCAAGCGGTGTTGGCAGGCCACATTATCGTAGAGGCTCACACGGGGAAACCGGGCTCGGTTGTAGGGCGGGGCGGCGTTGCTGGGAGAAGATGACACGCCGTTTCCGAAAAGGTTGGGGACGATGATGAAATACTTGTTGGGGTCCAGGGCCCGGCCTTCGCCGATCATCCCCTCATTCTGGGTGTGCCGCCCTCCGAAGAAGGTCGGGAACACCACCACGTTGTCCTTGCTGGCGTTCAGTCGACCGTGGGTCTTGTAAGCCAGCTTAGCCTCGCGAAGGGTCTCACCTGATTGCAGGTCCAAATCACCCGCCTCAAATATCTCGTATTCCGCTCCATCGGTCGCCAATAGTTCCGCTCCTTGTCGCAGTCTCGGTAAGCCGTGGGCAAGAATACCACGAGTCCGTTTTCCCGGTCACGGGCGGGCTCTATCACTCTCCAATCAGACGGTGGGAAGTGATTGAACGGAATTTCTTCGCCGATCGATCGACGGAGGCAGCGGTGCTCAGGTTCGCTGTATCATGTGCCAAACAAAATAAATCGGTGCACTATCTCGACGAACAGCACGCCTCGCAAGTCTGAACTCATCGGCCGCAGACTGGAGTTGGCCGGACTGACCGCTACTTTGGACGACGCCCTAGCAGGCCGGGGACAGATGGTGATGCTAGCAGGCGAGCCCAGCATCGGCAAGACCACGCTGGCCCAATAATTAGCGCGCGACGCTCAGAACCGCGGTGCGCAGTCGAAGTCCTGCGCCTCGTCAGCGGCGGCAAGACAAACCGGGAGATCGGAGAGTAACTTTTCATCAGCATCAAGACCGTCGGCAATCACGTGGGCAACATCCTCACCAAGACCAATTCGGCCAACCGCACCGAGGCGGCCACCTCTGCGAATCAGCACGGTTTGGTGACGCCTGACGATGAAGAGAAATAACGGCTGTCCAGCCCCCGACACTCGCCACATTCTTTCAAGCACCCGCGCGATTGACTACATCCAGCCCAGCTTTTAGACTTGCCTCGCAATCCCCATCCCAGAAGTTCCTTGGAGGAATCCCCATGGCCCCAGACCCAGTAAATATCTTCGAGTACGAAGAGATCGCTAAAAAACAACTCAATAAGGGCGATTACGATTTCATCGCCGGAGCCGCCACCGACGAGATCACTCTCCGGCGCACCCGCGAGGTCCTGGACTCCATCATCATGAAGCCCCGGATGATGGTGGATGTGAGCCAACTCGACCTCGGCACCACGGTTCTAGGCCAGAAGATCAGTTTCCCTGTCATGCTGGCCCCCGCCGGAAACCACGGCGCAGCCCACATGGAGGCCGAATTGGCCACGGTCAGGGCCGCCGGTAAAGCGGACACGCTAATGGTATTGAGCTCTCATTCGGCCAAGACTCTTGAGGACGTGGCCGAGGCCGCAACCGGGCCCATCTGGTTCCAGCAGTATTTCTTCAAGGACCGGGAGTTGACCCTGGGCATGGCCGCCCGCGCCAAAGAGGCTGGATACAGCGCCCTCTGCCTCACCCTCGACGCTAAGATCGTGCCCAAACGGGAGCGGAATATACGAAACGACTATGTGGGCCCCGTCTCGCCCAACTATGCCCATCTGGACCTTGGCACCCACTCTTGGAAATTCGCCGCTGACGCCCCGGCCGGGCCATCCGACATCCGCGACCAAGCCACCACCTGGACCGACCTTGAGTGGCTGGCCGGCGAGACCAAGTTGCCCATCGTCGTCAAGGGGATCATGACCGGAGAGGACGGCCGCCGGGCCGCTGAATCTGGCGCTAAGGCAGTCATCGTCTCCAACCATGGGACGCGGTACCTGGACACCACTTTCACGACCATCGAGGTGTTGCCCGAAGTTGTGGAGCACGTTGCCGGAAAGGCTGAGGTCTACATGGACGGTGGCATCCGCCGGGGAACGGATATCGTCAAAGCCCTGGCCCTGGGCGCACGGTCCGTGTTACTGGGCCGTCCCCTTTTCTGGGGACTGGCCGTGGACGGCGAAGACGGCGTCAGTTCGATGTTGGAGATACTTCGCGACGAACTAGCCGCCACCATGGGCATGTGCGGCCGCTCCAGCATCGATAGCATCGACCTGGACACCCTGGGCGGCATCTCGCCCCTGCAGCAATTGTTCGACAGAAAGTAGGCGGACCGATCATCAAACAAGGAGACAACCCAAAATGGCCACAGTAGGCACCGGTAAATACACTTACGACGTGATTGAAAACTGGGGCAAATTGCCCGCCGGCGATACCTTTGGGATGGTGAGCGCCATCGCCACCGACTCGAATGACCGGGTGTTCGCCTTCCAGCGCAAGGACCCTCCCATGCTCATCTTCGACCGGGACGGGAATCTCACGGACTCCTGGGGCAACGGCTCATTCGAATTTGCCCACGGCATCCACATCGCCAACGACGTGGTCTACATCACCGACCGCAACACTTCGGTCTGCATCATGTACACGCTGGACGGCAAGCCCATCCAGATGTTGGGACGCCACGGGGTTCACTCGGACACCGGCTGCGAGAACCCCGGAGACCTGGTCCCAAGGGCCGCTGGGCCATTCAACTACCCCGCCGAGCTTGTGCCTTCGGCTTCCGGTGACCTCTATGTCGCCGACGGCTACCGTAATTCCCGGGTGCACCGTTTTTCCGCGGACGGCCAGCTAAAGAAGTCTTGGGGAGAGCCCGGCAAAGGCGGACCCAACGAATTTCACCTGCCCCACAGCCTGCTAGTTGACGGTGACAATGTGGTGGTCTGCGACCGTGAAAACGACCGCATTCAGATCTTCGGATTGGACGGCGAGTTCAAAGAGATCTGGGACGACATCCAACGCCCCATGGACATCTCGATGGATACAGACGGCAACTATATGGTTAGCGAAGGTCAGCGCGACAATTCGGCCCGGATCAGCATCCTGGACAAGAAAGGCGGGGTACTTTCCAGGTTCGATTGCCGCGGATCCGGTCACGGCAGTTGGATAGATTCTCGTGGCGACATCTATCTGGGCGGGGTTCCCGACGCCATCGACAAGTATGTTCGCAAGGCGTAATCGATTTCCATAGACCAAAATTCATGGAGAAAGATCATGTCAGAACAGAACAAGGCCTTTTTTCAGCAATTGATTGACGGGATGAACGCCAAAGACCCAGATTTCGTTGACCGCTTCTCGACCCGAATTTCATCGAGCACGACCCCGAACCCGGTGTGGAGCCGGGGATCGACGGGATCAAGCAGATGATGAACATGTTCTATTCTGCTTTCCCGGACCTCAAGGTGACCGTCAACCAATTGGTTGCTGAAAGGGACTTGGTGGTGGGGCACATGACCACCGAGGGCACTCAGACCGGTGAGTTCATGGGCATACCGGCCTCAGGCAAAAAGATCTCCATCACCGAGATGAACATGGTCCGGATATCCAATGGCAAGGCTGTGGAGCACTAGGGTCTGGCCAACGCCATGGTCATGATGCAGCAATTAGGCGTGATTCCCGAGCAGTAGGCCACCAATATGGAACACATAGTCGAACAACTGAAAAAAGTACGTGAGTCCTTGGCGCCCGAAGAATGGCGCGACGCCCGCATCTACCGCCACATCGACGAATACAAGCTGGACTTCACCCTGATCGCCACCAAGATCAGCTCCGGCCAACTCCACTACTACGTGCCGGACACGGGTGTTTTCGCGCCGTTGAATCTGTCCGGATAGGGGCGGCTGTCCATGATTTGACCCAAATGAAAAGCCCCGGTGGTTTCACTGGGGCTTATTCGTGTCGATCGGAAATCTCCGGCTGAATCGTCAGCAACTGCGGGGCTCGCTTGCTCCCGTGACGGGTCTTTGTCTGGATCATAGACTTGGTGGAACGCCACTATGATTGCCCCGGCGATCATGATGCCCACAACCGCCAGCGACGCGGTCTGGAAGCCCCGCATGTAGAAGTGCTGGGACTCGCTGGCAGCCATGAGGGCGATGCTTCCCGGCAGCACCATGGCCATGATGATCGACGAGATTGTGGCGCCGGTGATTGCGGTCAACACCTGTCGCCCCATCCGGAGGTTCCGCAAGGAGTATCCAACAAACTATCATTGCGGTAGATGACATGCTACCCCTTGTATCAATTCCTTACTCGCAAATGCGTTTATGTAGATGCAATCACTGGCGGAAACGATGCTTGGCCAAAGTTTTCTATTTCGCCAATTTGACTCTCAAGTGGGCCAGACTAAAATAGTACCCATACCCATGTTCCCTAGTAATATCTATCGGAGAGATGCAACATGATTACCAGGTTCGGTTCGCTCTATGCGGGACACGTAGACCTCGACGACGTGGGCTACGACGCCACGCCGGTCAATGACCGCCGGCTATCGGACGAGCAATTATCCTCGGTGTTTCCCAAGGCCGAGGCCATCGCTGTCAAGATGGACGAACTCGGCTACGACACATTTTGGTCGGCCGAGCACCATTTCCAGCACGAGGGCTACGAGTGCATCCCCAATCTGCTGATGATGTACGTCCACCTGGCCCACCTGACCAAGAACCTGAGATTCGGCTGCGGGTTCAACGTCAATCCGATGTGGCACCCGCTCCGCCTGGCAGAAGACTACGCCACCGCGGACATCCTCACCCAAGGGCGGGTCATCTTCGGTGTGGGACGCGGCTACCACTCCCGTGAGGTTGACACCTTCGGCGTCCCTAGCACCGACACCGACAACGACGCCAACCGTGAAATGTTCGAAGAGCAGGTCGAGATCATCATGAAGGCGTTCAACGAAGCGTCTTTCTCGCATCAGGGCAAGCACTACACCCTCCCGCCCGAGGTGCCCTACCGAGGTTACACTCTGAAGGAGATCACCCTAGTGCCGCGCCCGCGCACCCTGCCCGTAGAGACCTACCAACCGGTAGTCAGCGCCAGTCAGCGGGCCATGGACTTCATGGCCAAACACGGGATCAAAGGAATCGTCGGTGGAGGGGCCGCCACCGGTGGAGCGTCGGACAATGTGGTCAAACAATGGCAGGAAACCCTGGCCAAGCACGGCCGCGAGACCGAGTTGGGCGGCGACCTCATCGTCGGCGTGTCGACCTTCATCGACGACACCGAAGAGAAAGCCAAGAAAGCCGTCAAGCGTTATTTCGAAGAGAACATGAAGATGTTCGCTCCCCTAGGGTTCGTCCGGGGTCTATCCGACGACCAGATCTCAGCCTTGGGGCGAGGGCCCGAAGCCCGGTCGGCTGGACTGCCCACCATCGAGGACGCCGTCAAAACCGGGGCCTGGATAGTCGGCCCCCCCGAGCGGGTCACCGAAGGGCTGATGGCACTTCAAGACCGCTTCCCGGGTCTCCAAGAGGTCAACGTGGGCGCCTCCGTGATGAGCACCGAGCAATCGATTATCTTGGAACAACTTGAACTCTTCGGCAAAGAGGTCATGCCTACATTCAAGAAGCAGGCCAAATAGGTACCAACGGCCCACTACCTTTGATGTATCCTTTATATAAGAAATGCTCATAAGCCGAATTAATCACGGCTGATGCTTGCAAGGAGGAACCGCCGGATGGCAAAAAGCAAAGTCCGCCTGACCGAATTGTCCCACTGTGCCGGTTGAGCCGCAAAGCTCAGCCATGAGGACCTGGTCCAGGTCCTGAAGCACCTCCCCATGGTCAGCCACCCGGACCTCCTGGTGGGTATCGAGACTGGGGACGACGCAGCCGTCTACCGGCTGGATGAAAAAACCGCCATCATCGTGACGGTGGACTTCTTCACGCCCATCACCGACGACCCCTACGAGTTCGGATCGGTGGCCGCGGCCAACTCCCTTAGCGACGTCTACGCCATGGGCGGTAAGCCATTGGTGGCCTTAAACGTGGTGGGCTTCCCTGCCGACCTGGCAGTTGAGATGCTGGGCGACGTGCTGAAGGGCGGCTACGATAAGGCCACGGAAGCCGGCTGCCTGATTGTGGGCGGGCACACGGTGGATGACGCAGAGCCAAAGTACGGCCTCTCGGTGGTCGGCCTGGTCGAGCCTGGAAAAGAGGTCTCAAACGCCAACGCCAAGCCCGGCGATGTCTTAGTGCTGACCAAACCGATCGGAACCGGCATCGTCACGACCGGCGTTAAACAAGGCATCACCCCCGACGCGATATTGAAGCAGGCCGTGGATACGATGGCCGAATTGAACAAGGGAGCGTCTGAAGCCATGATGAAGGTGGGAGTGAACTCCTGCACCGACATCACGGGCTTCGGCCTGATGGGGCACCTAAGCGGCATGGTCAAGGGCAGCAAGGTGGGGGCCCGGATCCGGGTTGCGGACGTACCGGTGTTGCCGGGCGTCTGGGAGTTGTTGGAGAAGGGGACCGTTCCCGGCGGCACCTTCCGCAACATGTCCAGCGTGGCGGACGCGGTGGACTGGGACGACGGCCTATCAGACCAACAGCAGCTTCTTATGTGCGACGCCCAAACCTCCGGCGGTCTATTGATCTCTGTACCCAAGGCCAAATTGGACCAACTGGTGGCTGAACTGGACGCCTCAGGTGTGCAGACGAAGGCTGTAGTAGGCGAGATCACGGACGAGAATCACGGACGGATCAGCGTATCCGCCTAGAGCTAGATAACGGCGCTTTTCTTTAATAAGCCGTAAGCCGGTGATAAACTAGGCGTTCGCAGCCAGATTGGCCCTATTGCAGGGTGTGAGCCGAAGAGTCTTATCAAATGAAGCGACCTGACCAAGTAAAAACGGCGCCCGACCAAAGTATGGGCGACCGCGTCCCACCGGGACAATTCCTAACCGAGAAATTCCCGGTCCTGACCTACGGCCCCGAACCCAAGATCGATATCGACACCTGGCAGATCCGAGTGTTTGGCCTGGTGGAAAGGGATATTACCCTCAACTGGGAAGAATTCTCCAACCTCAAATGGACTACCACGCTGGCCGATTTCCATTGCGTCACCCAGTGGAGCAAGTTGGACAACACCTGGGAGGGCGTGAACTTTAACGACCTGGTCACCGCCGCCGGCCCCAAGCCGGAAGCCAAGTTCGTTATGGCCCACTGCTACGGCGGCTACTCCACCAACCTCCCGCTGGACCTGGCCATGGATGAGGGGATACTGGCCCACAAGCAAGAAGGCGAGCCTTTGGGCACGAGCCACGGCTGGCCCCTAAGGTTGGTCGTCCCTAGTATTTATGCCTGGAAGAGTGCCAAGTGGGTCAACGGAATCGAGCTCATCGCCAAAGATGCCCCTGGATTCTGGGAGCAGCGCGGCTACCACAACGACGGCGATCCCTGGAGAGAAGAACGCTTCTGGCCCGAACTGACCAAATAGCAAAAGGTCCTAGACAGAACAAAAAGAGGGGCGGCTAGATAGCCGCCCTTCATTTGCATCGACCTAATCAAATATCAGGCGGCTTGAGCGACCTTTTTCCGGCGCTTCTTGGCTGGCTTGGGAGCGTCGATCACGAAGCTCTTGCCAGCCAGCGGATGGGGGATCTCCTCAGGCAGATCGCGCATGTACCCGCACTGGATACAGCTTACATACCGGCCATGAAGGTCCTCTCCGTCGAATAGGTCACCGTGGCACTTTGGGCATTCCTTGAAGTACATCATGATTAACCTCCTTTTTCCCGGTTGCTGAACCGTCCTGGCCCAACTCTTATTTGGCTTCAGCCATTAACCGGATTATCTTAAGTCATATAATGCAGGCTGATGCACTCATCTTGACACGAAACGTATCAAACTGTATCATATGGATAATCGCCGGTCAACAATGTGACCGAATTACGCCACCCGATGTTTCATCCCATAGCTTCCGGTGGAGTGTCCGGGGAGCCCAAATGAGCCAACAGCAGAGACCTCGCGTAGACGACCGGTCTGTGATCCCGGGCCAAACCCCTCCAATTCGGCCCGAAAATACGGACATCTCGCCCACCGCTCCGCCTGCCATTGACGAACCGGTGATCGAGGTCCAGGGCGTCTATATCATCAGCGTGGCCGCGCGGATACTGGACATGCACCCCCAGACGCTGCGCAAGTACGAACGGCTGGGGCTGATCAACCCTGGACGGACCATCGGGATGCTGCGGCTCTATTCCACCGAGGACATCAGAAAAGTCCGGTTGATCCGGTATCTGTCCGACGAATTGGGCTTGAACTTGGCTGGAGTTGAATTCGCCTTGGCGGCCTTCGACAATATGTCCACCATCAATCAGCGGATCATCGACCGGCTTGAGGGTATCCCTGCAGCCCAACAGGTGGTACAAGAAGAGATGGACTTATTATTCAACAGCCTGAATCTGCCGGTCGACCGTTAACGCCGGCTTACCCGGACCAAGACCGATCACATCTAGGGGAATGCCTCAATGGGGAAAGGACCGAACGAATCAGATGACCAGCCCGAAGAGCAAGAAGAGCGGGCGGAACGGCCCGAATCTCCGGGACTGGAACAAGAACTGGAAGAACTCTTGGCGCAAGCCGGAGTCGACTTGGACAGTCTCCCTTTGGAAGACCAGGTGAGTTCCTTGAAGACCAGCCTAGAACAAGCGCAGCAAGAGGTCGCCGAGAACCTGGACACTGCTCAGCGGGCCCAGGCGGAGATGGTCAATTTCAGGCGCCGGACCGACGAAGACCGCATCGCCAACGCCAAGTACGCCAACAGCCGGTTGATCGCCAATATCCTCCCGGTCTTGGAGGAGTTGGACCTGGCCATCAGCCACACTGAATCCAGCAGCGAGATCAATGACTCTTTTCTCGAAGGGATCAAGCTGATCCAGCGGAAATTAACCGGCGTGCTAGAATCCGAGGGCGTGGCGGCCATCGAAGCCGTGGGCCTGATGTTCAACCCCATGGAGCACGAAGCTGTGGGCACCGAAGAGTCAAGCGAGGTGGAGCCCGGCTACATCACACAGATACTGAGGCCTGGTTTCCGGTTACATGACCGGGTCATTCGCCCAGCCCAAGTTATGGTGGCCACGGCCCCCAAAGACCCATCAGAATCAAAGTAAGATCAGATAGCAAACCCCAAATCATCCCACCGCATCAATATCGTCACCAGCACGTGAGTATTTAGGAGAGACCAAATGGCTAAAGTCCTGGGAATCGACCTCGGAACAACCAACTCAGTCTCGGCGATCATCGAAGCCGGTGAGCCCGTGGTCGTAGAGAACGCTGAAGGCGGCCGCATCACCCCGTCCGTCGTTGCCTTGAACACCAAAACCGGTGAGCGTTACGTTGGCCAAGTCGCCAAGCGGCAGGCCGTAACCAATCCGGAGAACACCCTCTTTTCGGTGAAGCGGCTCATGGGTCGCAAGTTCAACGACGCTGAGATTCAGAACGCCATGTCCAAACTGCCCTATAAGATCGTGGCTGGCCCCACCGGCGACGCCATGGTGCAGTTGGGCGACGACGCCCACGCTCCGCCCCAGATCTCTTCCTTCGTTCTCCAGAAGATCAAGCAGGACGCCGAAGCCAAGTTGGGCGAGAAGATAACCCAGGCAGTGATCACGGTCCCAGCTTACTTCAACGACGCACAGCGCCAGGCAACCAAAGACGCCGGAACCATTGCCGGACTGGAAGTGCTTCGAATCATCAACGAGCCAACGGCCTCGTCACTGGCGTACGGGCTGGACAAGACCAAGACCGACGCCACCATCGCAGTATTCGATCTTGGCGGCGGTACCTTCGATATCACCATCCTTCAGATGGGCGACGGAGTGTTTGAGGTCAAGTCAACAAACGGCGATACCTTCTTGGGCGGAGATGACTTCGACCAACTGATCCTGGAATGGATGATCGGCGAATTCAGGGCGGAGACAGGCATCGATCTGGCTGCCGACCGTATGGCCCTGCAACGCCTGCGCGACGCCGCGGAACGGGCCAAGGTGGAGCTGTCCAGTGTCCTTGAGACCGAGATCAACCTGCCATTCATCACCGCCGACGCCAGCGGGCCGCAGCACATGGTGAAGACGCTCAGCCGGGCCAAGCTCGAACAGTTGGTCTCGGAACTCGTAGACCGGACCGAGGGTCCCTGCCGGCAGGCTTTGACCGACTCCGGACTGAGCGCGAGCGACATCGACGAAGTGCTCATGGTGGGCGGCATGAGCCGCATGCCGGCCGTTCATGAAAAGGTTAAGCAGGTCTTCGGCAAGGAGCCCAACCTGAACGTGAACCCCGATGAAGCCGTGGCCTTGGGCGCCGCCATTCAGGCAGGCGTATTGGCCGGGGAAGTCGATGACATCGTGCTTCTGGACGTCACTCCTTTGACCCTGGGTCTGGAAACGCTGGGCAGCGTGATGACCACGCTGATCTCCAGGAACACCACCATACCTACCAAGAAGAACGAAACTTTCACCACGGCCGCTGAGAACCAGACCACGGTGGATATCCACGTCCTCCAGGGCGAACGCTCCATGGCGTCGGATAACAAGTCCATCGGGCGGTTCATGCTGGACGGCCTGCTGCCCGCGCCCAGGGGTATCCCCCAGATCGAAGTCACCTTCGACATCGACGCCAACGGCATCCTGAGTGTGTCGGCCCAGGACAAGGGGACCGGCAAGGAACAGAAGATCGTAATTCAGTCAGGTTCCGGTCTGGAGAAAGAAGACATTGAGCGCATGGTAGACGAGGCTGCACAGAATGAGGAAGCCGACCAGGTGCGCCGCGCAGAGGTTGAAACCCGCAACCAGGCCGACTCACTGGTCTACAGTAGCGAGAAGCTGTTGGCGGACAACGCCGACAAGGTGGACGAGGAACTCAAAACCGATGTCCAAGCCAAGATCGACGCGCTGAAGGCGGCAATCGCCGCCAATAACACAGCCGAGATGCAAACGGCGACTACCGAACTGAATAGCGCCTTGCAGCGCCTGGGCGAAGTGGTGTACAGCCAGAGTGCGGCCACGGAAGACGGCGCCCCCGACGGGGATTCGGGTGACCCTAGTGCGGACGGCGGTTCTGAAGTACCGTCTGACGACGAAGGCACCGTTGAAGGTGAGTTCAGGGAGGTCTAGCCCTGAGTCCAGCCGCCCAGTTTGACCGTAGTATCTAGGCTGGAAGAAAATCTAAGCTATGGCAAGGTTTGAATTTCACCCGAATATCCACTGAAATTCCCGTTAAAACCCAAGCATAGATTCGGTATTATGTTACATAAGGAGCCCTGTCTGCTATAATCTAGCCAAGAGACTATACAGTAGACCAGATGGTAGATAGGCACTCCTTAACGAACAAACAGACACCCCAAATTGGACCTGCCTTCGAGCGATCGAGGACAACGGCCGATGGAGGTAGCATGAGCGGACAACAAGATCAGGCGGACCCGGAAGTCCTGGGCGGCGGCAATGCTGAAGAGGTAATGCCGAACTTGGACTCAGATATAGATACACCGGTCGTTGACAACGACTGGACGCTGGCAGGTATCGACAAGGACCTGACGCCACTTCAGTATCATTATCTTAGCCTGTTTCAGCGCCTGGTGACCCTGAAGAACACCTATCAGACCGACCCCGACTACGAGGCCTGGATGATGGACGCTCTCAACAAGTCTGTCTATTCGACGTTGCGCGATTGCATCGAGGCCAACGTGGGCGACGAAGCCAAAGAGATGCTCAACAAGGAGCAACACGTAAACTAGCCGGTACAACAACCTGGTACTAGAAAGAAAGCAGGGGCTAACGCCTCCGCTTTCTTTTTTGCCACATCCAAGTGCCTAAAAGTCCTCCGCACCTGTCACCTAGAGTTTAGCAGGGGTCTCTTTGCTCTCCACTGTGTTTTCCCACTCACAACGAGATTCCTGTCCTTCTGCGGAAGGACAGGAATGACAGAAGTTGTCGTGGCCTTCTGAATTTTAAAGCCCCACTACCCGCCAAGCCCATGCACCGGAAAGATCTGCTGCCGGATCTCCCCTACCGTGTCCTCTAGATGCCTTCTGATGTCTGTTTTGATGTGGGATGGGACCTCCGGGCTTAGCTGATCCCGTAAGCTTCCGGCGCCGTGCTCTTGGGCGAAGCCTGCGGGTAGCTGGTCCGGCCAGTCGATGTCTAGCATCACTCCGTACGCCAGGGTCCACGCCCTAGCGACCGCATCCACGTCGTAACCCCCGCCGCCCAACGCCAGCCAGGGCAGCCCCAGCCCCGCCAACTGCCGCACCGCCTCGATGTAGCCCGCGGTGGTCACCTGGAGGTGGGTCAGCGGGTCGCTGTGGTAGCTATCGATGCCCAGTTGGGTCACCAGCACGTCGGGGGCGAAGGCCCGGATCAGTGGCGGTACAACCTGACCGAAGGCCTCCAGGTAATCATCGTCACCGGTGTAGGGGTACAACGGTAGGTTGACCGAATAACCCCGGCCCGCGCCCATTCCCACTTCGGACACGAAGCCCGTGCCGGGAAACAGATATTGGCCCGATTCGTGGACCGAGATCGTCAGCACCCGGGCATCGCTGTAGAAAGCCTCTTGAACTCCGTCGCCGTGGTGGGCGTCGATGTCCACATAGGCGACGCGCATACCCTTGTTCAAGAAATAGTGGACGGCCAGGGCCGGGTCGTTGAAGACGCAGAACCCGGAGGCGTGACCCGCGGCCGCATGGTGCAGTCCGCCCGATATATTAAAGGCCGCGCGCACTTCGCCGCTGGCAACGATCTCGGCGGCGAGCAACGACCCTCCGGTGCTCAGGGCGGCAGCTTCAAACATGTTGGGATAGACCGGGTTGTCCCCTTGGCCGCTGAAGCCAAACCGAGCGCCGTCAACGCTACCCTCGCCCGAGCCAAGGGCTTTGACCGCGGCTATGTACTCAGAGGTGTGCAGCCAGGCCAGTTCATCTTCGGTTGCGTACCGGGGGTCCAGCAGCACCGCGTCGGCATGATCGAAGGCCCCGTATTCTCGGAGTAGCTCGTAGGTGTAGCGCAGGCGCACCGGCCGCATGGGGTGGTCCGAGCGTAACGCATGGCGAGACAGGGCGTCTTCATAGATGAATGCAGCACGTGGCATGTACAGACCGCCTGATTAGTTGGGTGAAACTTCCGCCACCGGCAGTCTATTCAAGCTGCATGTGCCGGTCAAGCCAGGCGTGGATGGGGCCAAAAGATTGGAAATCGGCGCGCGTCGCCCTAGAGGATTTTGTGTTGCGTTGGCTATCATGGCTAAATGGGGCAACTACGCGCTGCCCTTGGTTGTGCGTCTCCGGTGAAAACGGCCGGTCCGGGACTCAAAACAGGCGACAACCAATGGTTTAGGAGCATTCAACATGGTCAACGGAAACGGGATCGACGAGACCTTTAGCGACCGTCTGAGGCAAGCCGAATCTGCGGAAAGAGAGATGCAGCGGTTGGAACCATTAGCTGCGGAAGCTCCCCAATTGCGTCTGCAAAAGGTCAAAGCCCAGAAGGAAGAAGAACGCCAGAGGGCCAAAGAGGACTCTCTCTCCAAGGCCCGAAATGCGGCCCAATCAGCGGCCGACAAGCAGAACCGCGTTCCGGAGCTGCTGGGCCACGCCGCTCGCTCGGTGATCGACCTCTACACTTTGATCAAAGATATAGACTCCTCCCGCCGCCAGGCCATGGAGGCGTTGGGTGTCGCCGACCGTGTCGATTACGACGTCGAGCTGGAAGAGGGCGAAGAGCACGAGCGCTCATTGGACCGCGACACTCGCGGCCTCGCGTACGCTCTGGCTGCCCGCCACGGCGACACCAGAATCAAGCAGATGCTGGAGGAACTGGACCCCAACTTCACCATGCTGCGGGGCTGCAACTTGGACGAACCGCTCTACCGCGATGTGGCCAATTTCGTCGTCCGGCACGCTGTTCCCAACGATGCTCCACCCCAGGCGCTGATCAACACGCCCGCCGCTGCTGTGTCCAGCGAGCCTGTACCCCCATTCCCTGACCATTCTCCTAACGGTCTGCCCAATGGTGCAGGGGACGCCGACGACCCCAGCGCTTAAACCGGCGCGGTCCCTCATTCAGGAGTCCCGCTTTCCCAGACCCGACGATATCAACGGGAGATATAGTTATGGCTTCTCTGGACGAATACGCCGATAAATACCCAAGCATCCGCATGGAGCGCCGGAACGGTATCCTGCAGATGACCTTCCACACGGACGGCGGGCCGTTGCAGTGGGGAGGAAGTCCGCATAAAGAGTTCTCGCAAGTGTTCGTCGACGTGGGCAGCGATACCGAGAACCGTATCGTCATCATGACCGGCACCGGGGACGCTTTCACCGGTCCTCAGGGCACCGCCGCTGGCACGCCAAAACGGGCGCCCAAAGATTGGGACCAGACCTATTGGGAAGGCAAACGCATACTGACCAGCCTCTTGGACGTTGAAGTGCCTATGATCAGCGCCATCAACGGTCCGGCCCTTCGCCACTCGGAGATCCCGTTGCTCTGCGACATCGTCCTTGCTTCGGACACAGCCGCCTTCCAGGACTCGGGCCACTTCATGAGCGGTCTCGTACCAGGCGACGGCATGCACATCGTCTATCCACTACTGTTAGGACTGAACCGGGGCCGGTATTTCCTTTTCACCGGCCAGCGGATCGAGGCCCAAGAAGCCAAGGAACTGGGGTTGGTCAACGAAGTCATGCCCCAGAGCGAGCTTCTGCCTCGGGCTTGGGAGTTGGCGGAACAGATGACCCAGCAATCGGACATCGTGCTGCGCTACAGCCGGGTAGCCATGACCATGGTGGTTAAACGCCTGATTCACGACATGTTGGGCTACGGACTGGCATTGGAAGGCCTGGGCTCGGCCGACACCATGCTTAACCAGAGATGAGCACGCTCGCCTGAAGGCACGGCGGGGCTTGAAAATCCGAAGCTATTCTGGCAAGATGAGCCTATGCAAATCGGCGCTTTTGATCTGATTGAACCACTGCCCGAGCTAAGAGACCCCCACGTATTCGCGATGGTGCGTCCGTGGGTGGACGTTGGCAGCGTAGGCACACTCACGCTCAACCGTCTGGAACGGTTCATGGGTTCTAAGGAATTGGGACGCCTGTCCCGGCCGGGAACTTTCTTCGACTTCACCCGGTACCGTCCCAACATGCGACTGGTGGACGGCAAGCGCGAGGTCAAGATTCCCAACAGCATCATCCGCTACGCCATCACCGATGACGGACCCGATTACCTGTTCCTCCACCTGATGGAGCCACACTCCAACGGCGAGGACTACACGGATTCCATACTGGAAGTGGTGAACCACTTCAACGTGAAACGCTACTGCCGTCTGGGAGCCATGTACGACGCGGTGCCTCACACCCGGCCATTATTGGTCACCGGCAGTCTGGGCGACGTGATTCAGAACCGCCCGGTGCCCAACTTCAAGGTGCGCCAGAGCACCTACCAGGGCCCCACAACCATCATGAACCTCCTCTCCGAAGGTATCGAGAAAGTTGGCATAGAGTCCATCAACTTCATGGTCCACCTGCCCCAATACGTCCAGTTGGAAGAGGACTACGCCGGGACTTCCCGTATGATTGAAGTCCTGTCGTCTGTCTACAACAACATCCCCGCCGACCTCGCCCCAGTGCGTCGGGGACAGCGGCAATACCGGGAGTTGAACTCGACCCTGGACCGGAACACAGAACTCAAGACTTTGATTCAGCAGATGGAAGCCTATTACGATGCTCAGCTCGACTCGGAAGAGGCGTCTTCGCCGGCCACCGAGACCACGGCATCGGCCACACAACTGTCCCCGGAGATCGAACAGTTCCTAAGCGAACTCGGCGGACGCCTAGACGCAGACCTCGAAGAATAGGCGCCAGCGGCGCGGCGCGTTTCCTGTAGGCGTCGCAAGTTCGAGTTGATTCTCCAGTAATTCCTTCACTTCACTTGGTTGTTTGGCGTTCTCGCTTGCTATAATTGGCCGTCTATTCCAGCCCACGCAGGTGATTCGCCTATGGAACTAAAACTATTTGTCCAGAGCTGTTTCGACCAGCATTACAACTCCATGATGCGGGCGGTGGACGGTCTTAGCCCAGCAGAGATGGCCTGGACTCCCAACGATCAATGCTCGTCCATCGCATTCTTGGTCTGGCACTACGCCCGCACTCTGGACCGCTGGCTGTACTCCCGTCTCAAGGGCGACGCCCAATTGTGGGAAAGTGGCGACTGGGCCGAGAGGTTGGGGCGCGCCCCCGCCGTGGAAAACGACACCGGCTACGGCTTCACACTTAAAGACCTAAAGGCTTACCAGGCCCCCGATACAGCGGCCTTGTTGGAGTACGTCGCGGCAATCCGGAAAGAGAGCATCGAGTACTTCGAGTCTCTGAGCGATTCCGACTTCAACGGCCTGATCGTGACCAATCCCAGGGGCGGCACCATCACTCTGCCGATCATGTGCCAGCAGCTAATCTGGGAGTTCAATCAGCACGGCGGCCAGATCGGCTACCTCCGGGGCGAGCAAAGAGGCCTGGAAGACCCCGGCTATTCTGGCGGACTCTTGGAGTCGTTGGCGCAGAATGCCTGATGATCCTCTGTTGTTGATGGTCCAGGTCGCCTGCACCCACGAGCATCTTGGGGCCTTCAACACCTGGTACAACAGCCACCTCCCCAATCTGCTGCGTATCCCAGGGTTAACGTGGGCCCAAAGGTACATCAATCTCGAAGAGAGCGAGGGCGGCGCCGCCAGGCTTACGGCTTTGTATGGAATCAGGCACGCTTCGGATTTCCCGTCGATACTCGACCGCAGCGGCAGTCCTGATTTTCACCCCATAGCCGCCAACGAGTTTTCTGCATTCAGCCAGATGGACGGCATGTCCGGGCACGTGGCCAATGTCTACGAGCAGATAAGCGGTACTCCACTCAGAGCGGCGCTACTGGGGTCTGACCGGCCGATCAGCATTGTAACCGCTGGTGTAGACCCGGAGCATGAAACTGAGTGGGACCGCTGGATGGCATACGGCGCGCTCCACGCCCGAGATTTGGGCTGGGGCTTCTACCGCCTGGTCTCGAAGCACTTCAAGTGGCCGGAGTAACCGCCCTACCGTGTCCAGTATTGCCGCTACCATGCCCCTATGCTACACTTTTAGGGTTCTCTCAGGCGTGATCTTCGCCAATTTTACGTGTGATTCGGTGATATGACCCAACCAGCCAATCCCAGCCATAAAGGCGTAATCTTCTCCGGCATGCGGCCCACAGGCCTGCTGCATCTGGGCAACTATATGGGGGCCCTCCAGAATTGGGTCACCTTGCAAGAAGACTACAATTGCATCTACTGCGCCGTAGACATCCACGCACTCACGACTCTGGAGTCCGGGGAAGATGTTAAAGACATCAAGCCCAACATCGAAGACATGATACTGGACTGGCTGGCGGCCGGCATCGACCCGGAAAAGAGCATCGTTTTCGTCCAGTCCCACGTCCCGGAGGTCATGACCCTCCAGGCCCTTCTCAGCATGGTCACGCCCCTCGGATGGCTGACCCGGGTGCCCACCTTCAAGGATAAGGTGCGGCAGATGAGCGAGACCGAGGAATCGGTGAATTACGGGCTGGTTGGCTATCCGGTGCTTCAGACCGCCGACATCATCCTCTACAAGGCCGACACAGTGCCAGTGGGCCAGGATCAAGTACCCCACATCGAGCTCTCCCGGGAGATAGTCCGTCGT
>NZVX01000022.1 GCA_002698265.1 Chloroflexota bacterium
CCCACAAACAATATCCCCTCGCCCGTCGCAACGTGGGAGGGTCAGGGTGGGGACTCCCTTTCTCAGTCAAAGGGAACCCCCAATGGAATTGACCTACCCGCACCGGTTCTTCGACAGGCTCAGGATGAACGGATGACCAGTCATCCTAATCTGGCCGGAATAACTTCAAACAGTGCTCTCACCGAACATCCCCCACATCATCGCCCCGGTCTGAGAGGCCCAATTGATCCGACGTCTGAAAGCAGGGCGGCCTTTGTCCGGCGGGTGGACGGTAGAACCCTGACCTTTGAGCCAGCGCCGGGGAGTCCGGGGGTGGCGTTGATTCGGGACGGCGAAACGGGCAGTCTCTGGCAGGTGCTGACCGGCCAAGCGGTGGAGGGAGAGCTATTCGGCGAAAGGCTTGAAAGGCTGCCGTCCCACTACTCCTTCTGGTTCGCCTGGAGCGATTTCCACCCCCGGACGGAGCTTTATGGGGACGCTACCGCTTAGGGGATACCTAGAAACGCGGCGGCGCTACTGACCCTTCGGCCCCACCATTCGGGGCCTTCCAGCACGTACTTCCACTCGGGGTTTTGCTCAGTGTCACGGAGTCCGGCCATGACTTCGCGAAAGACCGGGGCGTCGGCTTCGGTGAACTCGAAGTACCCGACGAAATCGTAGTTGCCCTGCAGTCCGTAGCCCTCGGGGGCGTGAACCAGACGGCGGTTGATGCCGGGGACTCCCATGGCGCTGGCTAGGGCGTGTCCCTTGACCACCATATTCTCGTTCTCGTCGTAGCGAGGCAGGAAGAAACTCTCCCGGTGCAGGAAGTCCATCTGCCACCATTCGTCGGTCTTGTTCATAGGAGTCACCGCCGCCAGCGGGTACTTCTCGCCCGGTCCGGGCGGCATGGCATGGGCGTAGGCGAACTCGGACATGGCATGGCTGGTGTAGCTGCGCGGTCGCATCACTCCCGCCAGAGTCTCAATTGAGCCGCCAGCGGTCTCGATCAATTCTCGCAGACCGTTCTCATACCCCTTGATGGGTTCCAAAGTGGCGCACTCCAGCCGAATAAGCCCATTGGACTCAGCAACCGCCTGATGGATGATCTGCTGCTCAGTGGTAAATCCGGACTCCGCCCGCAACAACTGGAACCGGCCTCGCGCAAACGCCTCGTTCGACGGCGGACCGTCAACCTCATGCACGTTCTCCATCCCCTGCCCCAGTAGGTCAATGGCCTTGGCCAGCTCGCCGTCGGCTTGACCTTCACCAAAAGTTACGAATAGGAATAGCTGGCGGCCGGTGACGGTGGTAGTCATGTTTAGGTCGGCTGGTTGCATGGTGGTGGTTCCTTCGCTGGCAGGCCGAAGAATATTGTGAGATGGGATACTGGTTATGATAACCCGAACCGAAAAATTAGAAAGGGGGTTGCCGTGCTCCCCCACCCAACCTTGAGCCACCCCATATATATAGGTACAATTGGTGGGCTTGGCTGGCCTGGGGACTGGGTTTGGTCGTGGGACCCCCTTAATCGGCGGCTCAGCGGTTTTTTGGAGTTTGCCATGCCTAGCACCGATAAAAAGCAGTGGAAACGCGATACGTTGGACCCGTCGGTAAAGAAATTCCCGGAACGGCGGGAAAATTTCCAGACCGACAGTGGCCTGAACATCGACCCGCTCTATAGCCCCGAGGACCTGCAAGCCCAAGGGTTGGACTACGACAACGACCTTGGCTATCCCGGCGAGTACCCCTACACCCGGGGCGTCCAACCCAACACCTACCGGGGCCGGGTCTGGACCATGCGCCAGTATTCGGGCTACGGCAGTGCCGCCGAGACCAACGAACGGTTCCGCTATCTCTTGGACCAGGGCCAGACCGGACTGTCCATCGCCTTCGATCTGCCAACCCAGATCGGCTACGACTCGGACCACCTGTTGGCCAAGGGCGAGGTCGGAAAAGTCGGCGTCCCCATCTGCAGTCTGGTCGACATGGAGACCCTGTTCGACGGCATACCCATGGACAAGGTCAGCACTTCCATGACCATCAACGCCACCGCATCATTGTTGCTGTGTTTCTATATAGTGGCGGCCCGAAACCAGGGCGTCTCCGAAGAGCAGATCAGCGGCACCGTGCAGAACGACATCCTCAAGGAATACATCGCCCGGGGCACCTACGCCTACCCGCCCCGGCCGTCCATGCGGCTGGTCGTCGATGTGTTCAAGTACTGCGCCGAGAACGTGCCCAAGTGGAACACCATCAGCATCTCCGGCTATCACATGCGGGAGGCCGGCGCCACGGCGGTCCAGGAGCTCGCCTTCACCTTCGCCAACGCCATCGCTTACGTCGAACAGGCCCTGAACGCCGGACTAAAGATCGACGATTTCGGACCGCGGCTGTCCTTCTTCTTCGTGGCCCAGAACAACCTTTTTGAAGAAGTTGCCAAGTTCCGGGCGGCCCGCCGGATGTGGGCTCGGATCATGAAAGAACGCTTCGGCGCCAAAGACCCGCGCTCCATGATGCTGCGTTTCCACACACAGACCGCCGGCGTCAGTCTCACTGCTCAACAACCGGACAACAATCTGATCCGCTGCACCATCCAAGCGCTGTCGGCCATCCTGGGCGGGTCCCAGTCGCTGCATGTGAACTCCCGGGACGAAGCGCTGGCCCTGCCGTCGGAGGACTCTGTACAGCTATCGCTCCGGACTCAGCAGATATTGGCCTTCGAGAGTGGAGTATCGGATGTGGTCGACCCGCTAGGAGGTTCGTATTACATCGAGAGTCTGACCAACGAGCTGGAAGCCCAGGCCCTGGAATACATCAAGCGCATTGACGACCTTGGCGGCTCGGTCGCGGCCATCGAGCAGGGATTCCAGGTAAGAGAGATCGGGGACTCGGCGTACATGCACCGGCAGGAAGTGGAGTCGGGAGACCGGACCATTGTCGGCGTGAACCGTTTCACCACCGAGGAACTCCCCATAGAGGGGTTGATGCGGGTGAACGAGGAGGCCGCGCGGGTCCAGGTCGAGCGGTTGGAAAAGCTCCGGAAAGAGCGTGACGATGGCAAGGTTAAGGCGTCGCTGGAGCGCTTGGAACAGGTGGCCCAGACCGAGGAGAATACGGTGCCTGCCATTCTGGGGTGTGTTGAGAATTACTGTACCCTAGGGGAGATTAGCCAGGTCTTCCGAGGAGTCTTCGGAGAACAAGAAGGCACCCTATCCTTCTAGCCGGCGCCAACACCAGTTGGGGCTATTACCTCCGGCGGAACCAAACGACCAAGAAGCCAAGCAGACTTATTCGGGTAAAAGTGGAGAAATGTGATGCCTGATTTGATACTGACTGAAGAAGAGCAGATGCTCCAGACCACGGTTAGAGATTTTGTCGACCGTGAGATAGCGCCCAAGGCGAAAGAGGCTGATGAAAGGGGCGAGTTCCAATGGGAAAACTGGCGCGGTCTGGCCGACTTGGGGCTCACGGGCCTGGGCATCGACACTAAGTATGGAGGCAGCGGCCCAGCCGGCTACCGGCAGGTTTCCATCGCCGCTGAGGAAGTGGCCCGAGGCGACGCCTCCACCAGTGTTAGCTGGCTGGCCCACCTGGCCCTTGGCACCGAGTGCATCGCCAGGTTCGGCACCGACGATCAAAAAGAACGCCTTCTCACGCCCCTGGCTTCGGGCGAGGCGGTGGCCGCTTTTGGTCTCACTGAGCCCAGTGGCGGTTCCGACGCGGCGGCCCTTCAGACAACGGCCACCGAACGGGACGGCACCTACTTCCTCAATGGAAGCAAGATGTTCATCACCAATGGCTCTGTAGCATCGACCATCGTGGTCTTCGCCACCGAGGATCGTTCCAAGGGATACAAGGGCATCAGCGCCTTCCTGGTGCAGAAAGACTCGCCGGGTCTGACCATCAACCCCATGCACGGCAAGCTCGGAATGCGCAGTTCCACCACCGATGAGATCGTCTTTCAGGACACGCCGGTCAGTTCCGATAACCTGCTGGGCGAGCGAGGGCGGGGGTTCAACCTCGCCATGGAGATACTGACTCAGAGCCGCATAATCATCGCCGCCCAGAGCGTGGGCATCGGCCAATCGGCATTGGAAGCGGCAGTGCGGTTTGCCCAACTACGGGAAACCTTCGGCGTTCCGATCGCCCAACATCAGGCAATCCAGTTCATGCTGGCCGACATGGCTGTGGGCGTCCACACGGCAAGGGTGGCGACCATGAATGCGGCAAGCCTGATGGACGCGGGGCAACCTTTCTTGCAAGAAGCATCCATCGCCAAACTGATGGCCTCTGAGATGTGCATCGACGTTGCCAACAAAGCGATACAGATACACGGAGGGGCCGGCTACTTCCAGGAGGCCGGGGTGGAGCGGATCTTCCGGGACGCCCGGGTTACCACCATCTATGAAGGTACGTCCGAGGTGCAGCGTTCGCTGATAGCCAAGCAATTGTTGGCGCAGTACGGGGTTTAGGCGGGGTTGGTTTTCCTTCCAGCTCGCGGATGTTTGGTGCTGGACAGACGTCCTCACCCTAACCCTCTCCCGTGCGGGAGAGAGGGGACAGATGTCGCGGGAGATGTGTTTTATCAAATGAGGAGACAGGGTTAAAGTGACTGAGGTCTGCACGGTTAATTACATCGACCACGTGGGTGTGGCGGTCAAAGATATCGAGGCGGTTCTGGCGTTCTTCAATAAGGTCTTCGACGTTCCCGATGCCGAGATCGTGTTGATGGAAGACCAGGGCGTCCGGGCTACATTGATAGAAGTGGGCCAGACCAGGCTGGAACTTTTGGAGCCCACCGGCCCGGAGTCGGGTGTCGGCCGGTTCATCGAGCGGCGTGGCGAGGGCCTGCACCATCTGGCCTTCAACGTCACTGATATATCCGGGAAGCTGCAAACGTTGCAGACGCTGGGTGTCGACCTCATCGACCAGACCCCCAGAGAGGGGTTGTCAGGGACCATCGCCTTCGTCCATCCCAGGTCGGTATTCGGGATATTGACCGAGCTCGTGGAGAGCAACCCAGAATGACGCCAAACACGCCAAGCTCGATTGAAGTTAAGGAACGTGCAGGGAATAATGCAAGATAACGATTCATCCACCGGACGCCCCATAAGAGTGCTGGTGGCCAAGCCGGGGCTGGACGGCCATGACCGGGGCGCCAAGGTTATCGCCCGGGCCCTACGGGACTCCGGCATGGAAGTCATCTACACCGGTATCAGGCAGAGCCCTCAGATGATCACACAGGCCGCGGCGCAAGAAGACGTGGACGTGATCGGCATGAGCATCCTGTCGGGCGCTCATCTGGAGATACTCCCGGAGATCATGAAGCTATTACGTGAACAGGGCATGGACGACGTCATTGTGGTGGTGGGCGGGATAATCCCGGAAGTAGACCGTCAGCCGCTGAAAGACCTGGGCATATCAGAGGTTTTTGGCCCAGGCACGACCACCGGCTCCATCGTTGAGTTCATCCAAGAGAAGATCAAAGAACGGGGCGGAGCCTAGGTAGGATTCAACGAGGCGGCTCATTCTTGCGGCCTTTGCCGTTATTGGCGTGTCCAGGTGCCTCTAAGTCATTGACATAAGAGATTTGGCACGCCTGGGAAGCCGTTTTCACTTGACATCCAAGAGTGAGGGGAAACTATACTTACCATCGGCTAACATCAGGATTTGGATAGGCTCAATGTATTACAACTTGGCTCAGTTGTTGAAAGAGCCCACCGGATCGACGAGAGACTACGAAATAGACGACTCGTTTGTTGGTCCTGAACATGGGATGGACCGGGCCCAAGGTTGGGTCCAGGTGATTCGAACGCACGAAGGATTCTTGGTTCGTGCCGAGTTGGCGACCCAGGTCAATCTGACCTGCAGCCGGTGCCTTGACCAGTTTGAATTAAAGTCCCGATTAAAAATGGAAGAAGAGTCCTACCCGACGGCCGACCCGGCGACGGGTAAAACGACAGAATCCTCGGAAGAGTTAGGGGGCGTGATTCACCTAGATGACCAGCATATTCTGGACATGACCGAGGTGGTCCGCCAATACGCCATATCCGAGGCACCGATAAAACCCTTGTGCTGTGACGAATGCCTGGGCTTATGCCCGGAATGTGGCACGGACTTAAACAGGGAAAAATGTAAATGTAATACAACTCCAGCCGATCCCCGTTGGGGGGCTCTGGCGGAGTTGTTAACTGAGAGGCGGGAATAACCGGTCTTCTCGATTGTAATATACTAGTTAGGAACCCCAACAGATTCGGACTTCGGGCGATAACCTAAAACCCTGACTATTCTCCCTTCTCAGCTTCCCACTTCAGGAAAAGTGTACGCTTTGGTGTCTGGCTGGTAGAATTACCGGCGCCGATTTAACTATTGCGTTCTCACGAGCGTGCTGATCAAGGAAAAAGGACGTGACTAACCATGGGTGCGGTACCCAGAAAAAAATTAACTAGAGCAAGGAAAGGGCGTCGCATAGCCTCATACAGGCTTAATCCGATGCATCCGTCTCTATGCCCGCGTTGCCGGACCGCCAAGAGGCCGCATGTTGTGTGTCCTCAGTGCGGTTTTTACCGGGGACGCCAGGTTATCGAGGAGACGGTCTAGCCAGGCCTGGAGGCGTATGCCTGTAGGTGGGTTAACACCGACCCCGGCTCAGACCATTAAGTTATGTACGCTAAGCACGAAAAAAGGGTAGTAGAGGAGTTGTTTTCGGGTTGTACTTTTTTATCCCACTGCTCTAAAATCCGTAAGGTGTTGAAAACCGGCTTAGGCCGGTGGAGGTAGCTACGAGTACCGAAGAGGCAAATAACCAGACGAATAACTGGGCGTATGTCTTCCCTGGACAAGGGTCGCAAAGTGTTGGTATGGGGGCCGAACTCTTCGAGTCGTCTCAAGCTGCGCGGGAAACTTTTGAAGAAGCAGACGATAGTTTGGGTTTCCCTTTGTCCCGGATGATATTCGAAGGTCCGGCCCAAGACCTTCAGAACACAGCAAACTCCCAACCGGCGATTATGACAACGAGCGTTGCCGCATGGCGGACCTGGCAGGAGATGCAGGGTCCACAAGTGGCGACAGCGAAAGCCGTCGCTGGCCACAGCTTGGGTGAGTACACCTCCCTGGTGGCGGCCGGAGTCATAGACTTTTCCGATGCCGTAAAACTGGTCCGCAAACGCGGCGAACTGATGAACCAGGCCGCGGTAAACCGCCCTGGCGCCATGGCGGCGATACTTGGACTCAATGAGCTTGCTTTTACCCAGATTTGTGACGAGACCGGTGTGGAACTGGCGAATATCAACACCTACGACCAGATCGTCATCAGCGGCGACAAGATTGCCGTGGCCCGGGCCATGGACTTGGCCTCAGCTCGCGGCGCCAAGAAGACTATACCTCTGCCAGTCAGCGGGGCGTTCCACTCCTCGTTGATGTTTGAAGCGCAAGACGGTCTGGCCGAAGTGGTCCAGGCCCTCAATTTCAAAGAACCCAAGATGCCAGTCGTTGGCAATTGCGATTCCAAGCCGTTGGCCACCGCGGACGGGATTCGCTCCGAGTTGGTGAATGGCCTCTGCCAGTGCGTCCTATGGAAGGACTCAGTCCGCCATCTAGTCGATTTTGGGGTGACTCAGTTTGTGGAGTTCGGCTCCGGCGGGGTTCTGGCAGGACTAATAAAAAGAATCGACCGAGGGGTCCCGGTTGCAACGGTGTCGGATACCGCGTCCATGCGGAAACTGGCCGAAGTTGAAGCCTAGTCCGCTCGGCTTTTTAATGGTGACCCATGATTAGGGTTAAATACATAGACCAAAGGCGACAATCAAGAACGGCGGCTCTGCAATCCTTGTTTGCTGTCGATGTGCGGGGTATCTGGAATGACCCGCCGTTGGAGTGGTTGGACGAGGACGAAGACCTGCCGCAGAATTCGATAGGCTTCGCACAGGAGCTCTTAGGTGGCGTATCACAGAGCCGTTTGGGGTTGGACAACGTGATTACCCGCTATGCCCCGGCGTGGCCGGTGAGTCAATTGTCGGTCATAGACCGCAACATCCTGCGTATAGCTCTATTCGAGTTGATATACACCCCTGGGACTCCAAGAAAGACGGCCATAAACGAGGCCGTGGAGCTGGCAAAAATCTTTGGTAGCGAGAGTTCGGCCCGGTTCATCAACGGGGTCTTAGGATCCGCGATGTCCGGACTGGAATCGGGAGAGATCGCCACCATTGAGCCCGTGCCCGAAGGGAGATGATGATTTGACCACTGTTTATGACAGAGTAAAAGCCATCGTGGTCGACAAGTTGGGAAAGGACGATGACGTGGTCACCGAGACTGCTTCGTTCATCGATGACCTTGAAGCCGACTCCCTCGACTTGGTGGAACTGATAATGGCGTTTGAAGAGGAATTCTCCAGCGGTGGTAGCCAACTGGAGATATCCGATGAGGACGCTGCCAATATCGCGACGGTTAGCGATGCTGTGGCCTATCTCAAGGAGCACGGCGTCACAGACTAAGGCTTTGTTGGGTGCTACCTGGCTGTGGGATGCGGTGAGGCGGTGGTGGGAGCCAACGGTTAAATTTCACCACTTAGTAACGCTATCTAGGACCTGTTTCCCCTCACCCTGGCCTTATTGCCTTTTGATGCCCCCTATCGCTTGACGTGTTCTATAGTAACGATAGCGCGAGGACAAATGGTGCTATAACGTGCCTAGAGACACTAGCAGCGGGCCTTAATTGAGTAAAAAGGTACCAATTAACCAAGCGGACATTCCCAATAGGTCGGTCAAAAGGCGCCACCCGCAGCTCGCATGACGGTCCGCTTACCCCAGTTGGCTAACTTAGTCGAACCGGGAGGTTGGAAACCATGACTTCATTTGTGAACGAGTCTGATACCGCCAGAACTGATTCAATGGAAACCTTGGATAGGGTGGCATTCCTGGTGCGAAATTGCACCGATTGTCCGTTGGCCAGTGGCCGCACCCATGCGGTCCCAGGGGAGGGTAATCCCCAGGCCGATGTGATGTTCATCGGGGAGGCGCCAGGTTTCCAAGAAGACCGCCAAGGGCGCCCCTTCGTTGGGCCCGCCGGTAAGCTGTTGGACGGACTGTTGGCGTCCATCGGCACCAACCGCGACGATGTATTCATCGCGAACATGGTCAAATGCCGGCCGCCTGATAACCGTGACCCGGCTCCGAGGGAACTGGCGGCATGCACCAAATTCTTGGACCGGCAGATCGAGTTGGTAAACCCCAAACTTATTGTCACGTTGGGCCGATTCGCATTTGGGCGTTATTTCCCGGGTGAGGGCATCACCAAGGCCCGGGGCAGACTTAGAGAGAAAGTCGGGCGAAAGATCTTTCCCGTGCTTCACCCGGCTGCGGTGTTGCGCCGGGATGAGCTAAGGCCCACAATGATAGAAGACTTCAAAGCGATTTCGGAGATATTAGAAGGCGGAAGCGAGGATACTGACGGCGAGGCGGCCGTGAATGCGCATGCGGCTGCAGAAACAGCCGTGCCAACAGTCCAGTTGTCCTTTGTTGACGCCTCCGGCCCGGCAGCCGTTCCCACGGTGCAAGCTGAGACATCAACCGTCAACGTAGAAGAAGCATCCCGGCCAGAGCAATTGACTCTTTTCTAAAGGCCCACAGCTAGGCCGGGCAATCCATATTTAGGAACGTAAAGAACGTTGACATCTCAGCTACGCGTTATTCCCCTGGGGGGCCTTGGGGAGATCGGCAAAAACATGATGGCCCTGGAATACGCAGACGATATAGTGATTGTCGATTGCGGGGTCCAATTCCCAGAAGAAGGCATGTTTGGGGTCGACCTGATTATCCCCGACATCTCTTATCTGATGGAACGGGTCGACAAGGTCCGCGCCATCCTCATCACCCACGGTCACGAAGACCACATCGGGGCCTTGCCCTTCATCCTACCCCAATTGAAATGCCCGGTTTATGCGCCTCGGCTGGCCCACGGTCTCATCACCGCCAAGTTGAAGGAAAGGCGGGCGGCCCGGGACTCGGTCGTGAACCCCATAGACCCGAACGAGGTCCATCAGATTGGCGAGAGCTTCGAGGTCTCCTGGTTCCGGGTGTGTCATAGCATCCCCGACGCCATGGGCATCGCCATCGGGACTCCGTTGGGTACGGTGATCCATACCGGCGATTTCAAGATAGACCACACCCCGGTGGACGGCCGCATCTTCGACTTGCCGTCTTTGGCGCACTACGGTGACGACGGCGTGCTGCTGCTGTGCTCTGATTCCACCTACGCCGAAGTCCCGGGATACACGACCTCCGAGCGGGTGGTCGGAGAGGCCCTCGACCGGGCCATCGGGGAGGCGGAAGGCCGGGTTCTGGTCGCCACATTTGCTTCGCTGGTATCCAGGGTCCAACAAGTCGTTGACGCCGCCGTGAAATACGACCGGAAAGTCAGCATCGTGGGCCGCAGCATGGTCGACACCGTGAAAGTCGCCACGGAACTGGGCTATCTAAAAGTACCCGAGGGGACGCTGGTCCCGTTGGGTCAGACCAGGAAACTGCCGCCGGAAAAGGTGGTCCTGATGACCACCGGCAGCCAGGGAGAGCCGACATCGGCCCTAGTGCGCATCTCCAAACAAGAACACCGCGATGTCAACATCGAGTCCGGGGACACGGTGATCATCTCCGCCACGCCAATTCCCGGCAATGAACTACCGGTCAGTCACACCATCGACAACCTGCTGCGGCAGGGAGCCAAAGTCCTCTACGACCGGATCGCCACCGTCCACGTTCACGGGCATGCCAGCCAAGAAGAGCTGAAGCTCGTGTTGCGCCTCGTGCGGCCGAAGTATTTCGTCCCAGTCCACGGAGAATTCCGGCATCTGACGGCCCACGCTCAAATAGCCTGGGATCTCGATGTGGCCAAAGACGGAATCTTCGTGATGGAAGACGGCGACGTGCTTGAGCTATCGGAAGACGGAGCGCGCCTGGAGGAACACATCTCCGCTGGACCCATCTTCGTTGACGGCCTGACCACCCGGGACATCCAGAGCCCGGTGCTGGGTGAGCGGCGCAGCCTCTCTAAAGACGGGGTGGTGGTTGTCGTAGTAACTACCGACAAGGATAGTGGCAAGCTCGTTGGAGAACCCGCGGCTGTCGCCAGCGGTTTCCTGGATGAATCTGAGACCGGAAATCTGTTCGAAGAATTGAGCGTTGCGGTTGCCCAGGAACTGTCCAGCAATGGCGGGAGCAACACAAACCAAGGAGAAAACGGCGAATTAAAGGCAAAAGTCAAAGAAACTGCCCGAAGCTTCATAGCTGGCGCCGTTCGCCGTTCCCCTATGATAATCCCAGTGGTTTTGGAGGTTTAGTCCAGCCACTCGCCGGATACCGGCCATAGTAACTGCCACTGGAGGGATATAGTGGCCAGTTCCATTGGGCGTGAGCGGGATAAGGCCGCTTCGCCATCGATAAAGGAC